>WRBM01000043.1 GCA_009784525.1 Erysipelotrichales bacterium
GGTTGTCGGAATGAATATATTTAGACGATAACAAAAAAATCACCAAAAATATTATAACTCAAGACGGAGAAAAAGAAAAGGGGCATCAGCCCCGTATCGAAAATTTATTTTCGTTTTGTTCTGTGTTTATGGTAAAATAATCTAAGATTATTAATTAAGGAGTTTTTCAAAATGAAAAAGACAATCGTAAAAAGCAAACCTGATTTAAATCAGGCCAGTAAACGGACTGCAGGCATTATTGAAACAATCCGTTTTGATATAAATGCCGTTGATTCTTTAATCGGCCAAGGAAAACTAGCTAATGTTCAGACTTACGGCTGTCAAGGAAATGTAGCAGATGGCGATGCGATAATTGGTTTATTAGAAAAATTAGGTTATAAAATAACTGATGATGAAAATCAAGCTGATTTAATACTATTAAATACCTGTGCAGTCAGAGAAGGTGCAGAAAATAAAATTTGGGGCATCGTTGGTCGTTTAAAAAGAGTGAAAAAGGCAAGAAATGGAGTATTAATAGGATTATGTGGTTGTATGGCTCAGGAAGAAACAACTATCACAACTATTCAAGAAAAATATCCGCAAATTGATTTAGTTTTTGGTACTCACAATATTCATGAACTGCCTCATATGCTTAAACAAGCAATGTCTGGTCAAAAATTGATTCAGGTTTATTCGGATTCTAGTACAATCGTTGAGGAATTACCGCGTGTCCGTGAATATAAACATAAAGCTTTTGTCAATATCATGTATGGATGTGATGAGTTTTGTTCTTATTGCATTGTTCCTTATACTCGTGGTAAAAAAAGAAGCCGAGCCAAAGCCGATATTTTTAAGGAAATTGATGATTTAATTCTTTCTGGCTATTCAGAGATCACATTATTAGGCCAAAACGTTAACGCCTATGGAACGGATTTTGAAGATAGTAGTTATTCTTTTGGCGACCTTTTAGATGATTTAGCTAAGACTAATTTAAAGCGGTTACGTTTTACTACTAACCATCCCCATTATCTTGATGAGAAAACTATTAAAGCAATGGCTAATCATTCAATGATAATGCCTCATTTACATTTACCTGTTCAGGCTGGCTCAAATAGAGTACTTGAATTAATGAATCGAAAATATACTAAAGAAGAATATCTGGAAAAAATTAACTTACTAAAAGTTTTAGTTCCAGGAATTTCGATCACAACAGATATCATAGTTGGTTTCAGCGGTGAAAGCCAAAAAGATTTTGAAGAGACTCTTGATTTAGTAAAAGAGGCAGCCTTTGAGGGAGCCTTTACCTTTATTTATTCAAAACGCGAAGGTACACCTGCCGCACTATTTAAAGATGACACGAGCATTGAAGAAAAGAAGCTAAGATTAAAAACTTTAAACACAGTTGTTAATGAAGGCTATTTAAAAGGACATAAAAGGTTTGTTGGTGAAATTGTTGAAGTTTTAGTTGATGGCGTTTCTAAAAATAATGAGTTAATTCTTTCTGGATATAGTCAACATAATAAATTAGTAAACTTTCCGGGAGATAAAAGCCTGATTGGCAAATTAGTAAGTGTTAAAATTACAAAGGCCAATACTTGGTTTATGTCAGGTGAACTTATATGATTGAAAAAAACTTAATCGATGATTTAGTAAATGAGATTGAAGATTTAGAAATCGTTAGACGTTTTAATTATCTGGAAACGGAAATAAATGGCAGTGAGCTTGTTAAGAGAAACCGCAAAAGGTTGGCTAGCCTCCAGAAGAAGCGAGTTCAAAAGATAATCACAGAGACAGAAAATAACGAATATCAAGAGCTTTTAAAATTTTTTAATGAACATCCCATTTTAAAGGAATTTCAGGAAATACAAGCAGAAATCAATGATCTTATCTTAAGCATTAACCAGATTATAAATCAAGAATTAAACTAAATAATTAATATTCCTCAATAAAATGGTACATAGCGGAGCGCTTTGAATATATTATTAATAGGAGGGATATTATGAACGAGATCAGAGAAATAGTCACAAAAGCAGTTATCGCTAAAGGAAAAAAGACCGTTAACTTGAAAGAAACAATTAATCCGGACTATAATACTTACAGTATCTTAGGCGTTTGGATCATCAATCATGAGTTTGATGTTTTGAAAAAGAACGATGCTGTTGAAATCAAAGGATGTTTTGAAACTAACATCTGGGTTTCTTATGATGAAAATACAAAAACCAATATTGTCCGTAAAAAAGTTGACTACGAAACGACAATTCATGTTCGTCAAGTAGTTACGGATTTCTTAGAAAACAGCGAAGATGCTTTTGCGCGTATTCTAAAGCATCCAACTGCGGTAAATGCTAAGATCGTAGATAGCGTAATTGAATTGGAAATCGCCTTCGAAATCAAAGCTGAAGTAATTGGCGAAACCAAGATGCAGGTCACGGTATTTTCAAATCCGGCAGAAGTCTGGGACGTTGATGATTTCGAAAATGAAATCGACGAAAATTTCCTAGAAGAAAAATAAAAATAATATAAAGTATTAGGGAGCTAATACTTTTTTATTTGGAGGCGAAAATTTATAAGTTCTGTCTTTAAAAAGGATGGAAATGATTTAATACTTGTCAAGTTTGCCAAAGAAAAAATAGTCAATTGTTTTAATTATGACTAAAAAAGAAACACTACAGACAAGCCATTTTTTAGAATTTTCTGAAAAATGCATCAATATGGGAAAAATACTGTAATTAAGCCATAAAGTTAATTTTTTTCGAAAATAAGTGCTTTTTTTAGCTTAGAAATCGACTTATGAATGTGAAAAAGTAGTAAAAATTGTATATAAAATACTTGCTATTGTACGTTAAATATTATACAATATTAAAAAGGCAAAAAACTAATATTGAAGCGAATTTGAAGTTCGCTATTATTTTTCGGAGTTTTATTGTCCCTCAGGAGGTTAATATGAAAATTGAAGATCGGCAATCGATAGTTACTCTAAATGGAAAAGAAATGAGTGTTGAAGAGGCGGCTAGAAAGTTTTCAAAAATCAGTTCCGCTAACATTGTAGAAATTTTCAGCCAATCAAAAAAATTACTTCCTCGTCAAGCGCGTATGGTTGTTTTGCGTTCGTTACTTGATGAGCAAGTACGTATATTAAAGTTTAAGAACCTGAATTTAAGTGATGAAACAAATTATCGTTTAAATTGGTATCGTAGTTTTTCTGAGACACAGCTTCTTAATTTATTTGCGATGCTTGATGAAGATGGTTCTTTGGCAGATATGTATAAAGAAGACTTATGGCTAATGTTTTTACATATGTCTAATAGTCTTGGTGTTTCTGATGAAGCATTAGATGAATTATTTGCGAACATAGATTCAGCTAAAATCAGTAACCGTGATGATTTTATAGCTTATAACGAAACGATTGGAGCTTTATTCTATGATGAGCCTGGTCAGTTTGATGGGATTCCTTTTGAAACTTTCCGTGAATCTTTATCGAATTCATCTACTTTAGTTGAGTTAAGACAAATTGCTAACATTCATAATATTAATGTTCCACGTCGTATTAAAAAAGAAGAATTAATCAATATTATTTTCCAAGCTTTGGAAGATCAAGGAAAATTAACTGATGATGTTAAAGAAACACTTCCGGAAAAATCAGTTATCCAGCTACAACGCTTTGCAAAAGATAATGATATTAAAGCATCAGTAGAACTTAAAAAAGATGAAATTATCGATTATATCTTAAAGAACTTAGAGTTTGACCAAGAGAAAATTGATGCTGTTATTGCTTTTGATCAGATTTATCCAAGACGTTTTAATACTGTCTTACCTGAGAATTGGGAATTTACCCCAATTAAAGCTGAAAAAGTTGAAAGAGTTGTTGTGGAAAAAGAAGTTCAGACTGCACAGCCAATTGACCATGATGCTCTTGTTATATTAGTTGAAAAAATCGTTTCTGAAAAGTTCACTGAACTTACAGAAAAAGAACTTGATGAAAAAGTTAATGTTATCGTTAATAACATTATTTCTGAGAAAAGCTATTATTTCTCGAATAATGAAGATAATGTAGTTGAAGATGTTACAGAAACTACTGAAGAAACTTTACAAGAGTCTGAAGTTACTGAAGATGTAATGGACGAAGTCGTTGAAGAAGCAGTAGAAACTGAAATCACCGAAGATATTGTGGAAACTGAGGATTCAGAGGTTACTGAAGATAAAGTTCAGACAATGATTGAAGACAGATTGAAAGAGGTTTATGCAAATCCAATCGATATTGGCAGAGATGTCTCAGAAGATTGTCTTGAAGAAACTTGTCATCCAGAATGTAATGATGAATACGTTTGCTTAGGCAAAGAACATTGCATTGCTCACAAAATTATTGATGAAAAGTTAGCTGCTTTTGAAGAAAAAATTATGGAAAAGCTAGCTACACAAACTGAAGTTATCGAACGTGATAACGAAATTTACAAATTACTTGCTCAGTTGGGAATCAATATTAATGAGATTTCTAGGTATGAGAGAGAGTCAACAACTACAACTACAAATAATTATTATTATGAGAATGGTTCTAAACCAGAAGAAGATGAGACTGTTGAACTTTTAGCTACTGTTGACCCAGTAACGATTGATGGAACTGTAGTAGATTTAAATAGAAAAGACACTAGTCCAAAATTAGCGTATCATAATCAAAGAACTATTAAAGTAGGATCTTCTGAAGTTCGTCTTGTTAAAGATATTCTTAACACAGATCTTAATGATCAGATTGTTCCTAGCACTACTTTAGAAGAAACTCCTAAGAAGAAAAGAAAATTTTCGCTTTTAAGATTTATTGTCAATCTATTATTTATTATTGCTTTAATAATCGCTATCATTTTATTTTTAGCAATGACTTTTGATACGATTGGTGAATTTTTCGAAGATATCCCTGTAGTTGGTGATATTATCAGCAACGTTGATGAGTTCTTCAGAAACTTATTCAATATTTAGGAATTTCTATTAATTAAGGGGTCTTTATGAAAGATAAAATCCAAAAGTATACTCCGATGATGGAACAATATCTAACTATTAAAAAAGACTATGCAGACAGCATAGTTTTTTTTAGGCTCGGAGATTTTTATGAAATGTTTTTTGAAGATGCTTATAAGGCCTCAGCTATTTTAGAGATTGCCTTAACTGGTCGTGATGCTGGCATGAGTGAAAGAGTTCCAATGTGTGGAGTTCCACATCACGCGGCGGAAGGTTACATTCAAAAACTAATTGAAAAGGGCTTAAAAGTTGCTTTAGCTGAACAAGTAGAGGAAGTCGGAGCTTCTAAAGGAATCGTAAAACGTGATGTTGTAAAAGTTATTACACCAGGGACTTTTTTTGAAGGCGCATTATTAAACAGAGAAAATATTTATATAGGCAGTATTACGCAAATAAATGATGGTTTTTATTTTTCCTTTGCTGATTTTTCTACTGGTGAAGTTAACACTAGTTTTTATGGTAATGATTTTAATGCCTGTATCAATGAGGTAATAAATTTAAATATTAAAGAGCTTGTTGTTTCTAATAATTTTAATCTTAAACTTTTAAATAATCTTTTAAAAAGCTATCAGATATTAATTTCTAAAGAAACTAATCAAGTTATCGTTGATGAATTAGCTGTTCTTATTTCGGAACTAAAAGTTGATTATCAGATTCCTGTAGCGCTTTTAATCAATTATATTATAGGCACACAAAAGAAGGCTTTATCACATTTTCAAAAGATTAATGTCATTGAACCACAAACTTTTCTTAAAATCGATTATTATTCTAAGAAAAATTTGGAAATAAATGAAACCTTGCGATCAGGAAATAAAACCGGAAGCCTTTTAAATTTATTAGATCAATGCCAGACTGCAATGGGGTCAAGAAACTTAAGAAAATGGCTTGAGCGCCCGCTTTTAAGTTATTCAGAGATTAATAAAAGATTAGAAACAGTCGAAGTACTAATCAATGATTTTATTGCTCGGGAAGAAATGACAAAAGCTTTAAAGAATATATATGACTTAGAAAGAATTGTCGGTAAGATCTCGGTAGGTAATGTCAATGGCCGTGATTTATATCAACTTAAAAAATCAGTTGGCAGTATTCCGTTAATTATTGAAAAAATCCAGACAATTAAAACTCCGCTTGCTTTAGAATTGGCTAAAGATATTGATAAATTTGAAGATTTACATGAACGCTTGGAATGTTGCTTAGTTGATAATCCACCTTTAACGATTAAAGAAGGCGGCATCTTTAAAGAAGGCTGTAGTCCAGAATTAGATGAACTACTTAAAATTAAGAAACATGGTAAAGATTATATTCTAGAGATGGAAAGAAGCGAACGGGAAAGAACGGGAATTAAAAATCTGAAAATTGGCTATAACCGTATTTTTGGCTACTATATTGAGGTTTTACGTTCTAGTTTGGATTTAGTAGTTAATTTCCCCGAATATGAAAGAAAACAAACGGTTGCGAATGCTGAACGTTTTGTGACGAAAGAACTTAAAGAAAAAGAAGAATTAATTCTTGGCGCAGAAGACAAGTTAGTGAAATTAGAATATCAGCTTTTTTTAGAGTTAAGGGAATACTGCTCTGCTTTTATTAAAAAACTTCAGGTTTCAGCTAACTTAATTGCGCAGATTGACTGTTTGATTGCTTTTGCGCTTGTTTCTGAAAAGAATCGTTATATTAAGCCGGAAATTTCTTCCACTAGAGAAATGAAAATAAAAAATGGGCGTCATCCAACGATCGAATTATTATTAGAACGTCCTTTCGTGACAAACGATATCTTTCTTAAGGATTATAACTTTTTGTTAATAACTGGACCAAATATGAGTGGTAAATCTACTTATATGCGCCAAATTGCTTTAATAGTTATTATGGCTCAGATTGGTTGTTTTGTGCCTGCTGATGAAGCTTACTTACCAATTTTTGATCAGATTTTTACAAGGATTGGCGCAGCTGATGATTTAATTAATGGTCAGTCAACATTTATGGTTGAAATGATTGAGGCTAATAATGCTTTGCAGAATGCAACAGAAAACAGTTTGATTCTTTTTGATGAGATTGGCAGAGGAACTGCTACTTTTGATGGTTTGGCCTTAGCTCAAGGCATTGCGGAATATATCCATGAGAAAATCAAATGCACGACACTTTTTTCTACGCATTATCATGAACTTATTCATCTAGAAACTAATCTTAAGCGTTTAAAGAATGTTCATGTTACTGCAAAAGAAGATAAAGCTGGTTTGACGTTTCTTCATAAAGTTACTGAAGGTCCTTCCGATAAATCTTTTGGGATTAATGTTGCGTCATTAGCTAAGCTGCCAAAATCACTAATCGCCAGAAGTACAGATATTTTAAATGAACTGGAAAAAGAAAAACAAAAATATTCAGTAAAAACGGACCTCTTTAGTTTTACTGATTTTGAAGAGCCTGAAATAGTTGTTGAAGAAAGTATTAAAATTGATTCGGAAGTTGTGAATTTATTGAAAGATCTAGATATTAATGACTTAACACCATTAGCCGCTCTTAATTTAATTAATGAGTTAAAGAAAAAGGCTGAAGATGAATAAAGGTGAAACTTTTCAAGTTGTGATAACTGGTTTTGATTTTGAAGGACTAGGCGTCACCAGAGTTGATAATTTTGTTGTTTTTGTTATACAAGGCGTTATTGGCGATGAGTTACTTATTAAAATAACAAATGTAAAAAGGAACTTTGCCTTTGCGGAAATAGTGGAAATTAAGAAAGCGAGTATCAATAGAGTAAAACCATTTTGTCAGAATTTTGGTAAATGTGGCGGTTGTGATCTTTGGCATATCAGTTATGAGACGCAACTTACCTTTAAAAGTAATTTGGTTAAAGATACCTTGAAAAAGATAGCAAATTTAGAAATATCTGGTATAAAGATTTTTGGTCATCAAGGCTCTTTTAATTATCGAAATAAAGTGCAGATTCCGTTTCAAGAAATGAATGGCCAAATAGTTTACGGCTTTTACGAGAAAAATAGTCATTTGATTGTTAGTCTTAATAATTGTCAGATTCAAGATCCGATTCACGAAAAAATTCTTATAAGTTTTAAAGAGATTATTCAAGAAAATAAATTATCTGCTTATAATGAAAAACTTCATTCAGGACTTTTGAGGCATTTGATTTTTAGAAAGAACTTAAAAAATGAATTAATGTTAATTTTAGTTATTAATGGCAGGATAAATAAAAAAATAAAAGATTGCTTATTAGAGCTAGCAAACTACTATCCGGAAATTAAATCAATTTATATTAATCTTAATCCAAAAAGAACTAATGTTATTTTAGGACAAGAGATGTTTCATATATTCGGTAAAGAAGTCATTATTGACAGCATCGATGATTTAGCCTTTGAAATATCCCCAGATTCTTTTTTTCAGATTAATCCTTATATGACTAAAACTCTTTATCAGGAAGCCTTAAAAATGGCAGATATTTCCAAAGATGATATAGTCGTGGATTGTTACTCTGGGATTGGCACTATCAGTTTGTTTTTAGCCAAAAAAGCCAAATATGTTTATGGTATCGAGATTGTCAAGAATGCAGTATTAAATGCCAAAAACAATTCGAAACTAAATAAAGTTGAGAATATTAAATTTATTGAGGGAGATGTACCAGCTAAAATTGGTGAAATCCTAAAAAAAACAAGAATAGATGTGATTGTTTTTGATCCGCCCCGTAAAGGTTTAGGAACAGAATTATTAAGTCAATTAATTCCTTATAAGATTAAAAAAATGATTTATATTTCTTGCGACATAAAAAGTGCTTCAAAAGATATAAAATATTTATTCGACAATAACTACCAAATTAAGGAGGCAGTAGCCTTTGATATGTTTCCCGGAACCAAACATGTAGAAAGTTGTTTTTTACTTGAACTTAAATAAAAAATTAAATTTCATAGAAAATAAAGTCGTTTTATGTAAGAAAATATCTTACTAACAGGAAAAACGGCTTTTTTTGTTATATTATCTGCGAAAATTTCGTGTCGAATTTTGTCAGATGAATTTCGCAGAAAATTCGGGAAAATTTGCTATAATAATTCTTATAAACACTGGAAACAACAATCTTGTTATCTAAATAAAAAGTATGAAATTAGAAAAAACCACACTAAATTTGAGAAATATTTTTCTTATATTTTAAAAATACTTATATTGCGAATTTTGCAGATTTCTGTTATAATGTTTACAATCAGAAAGAAGCGATCAAATGACTAATATTTCTGTTGATAAACATTTTGATGTTGATTATAGATTAATAGATAATAAAGAAAATCTTTTACCGTTTGTTGATTTGCTGATGAGTGAAAAGATTATTGGGCTTGATATAGAAACTACAGGTTTAGATCCTCATCAAAACAAGATCAGACTGATTCAGTTAGCTTTACCTAATAAACCAGTTTTAGTTATAGATTGCTTTACATTTTTAGAAGATGGATACGAATTGCTAAAATCAATTTTAGAACAAAAAAATATCAAAATTATTCAAAATGCCAAATTTGAATTACAATTTTTCATGGCGATAGATATTCATATTCCTAAAGTCTTTGATACGATGATTGTCGCTCAGCTACTTCGTTTTTCAACAGGTCAAATAAGATATGGCTTAGATTCTTTAAGCCAATATTTTTTAAATGTGGAACTGGATAAAACTGAACAAAAAAGCGATTGGTCTGCTACTCTTACTGAAAGACAAATAGTCTATTCAGCGATGGATGCTATAATTTTACATAGACTTAGAGAAAAGATGATCCCCTTAATCTTAGAACATAAACTAGAAAAAATTGTAAAGATTGAACTTGATTGTGTCATCGCAATTGCCCAAATTGAGTTTAATGGTATATATCTTGATTTAAATCAATGGAAAAAACTAACTGAAGAAACAAAAAAAGTTTATCATGAAAAGCTTTTAACAATTCAAAAATATATTCCAAGTAAAGCCAGATACTATAATTTATTTGGCGAAGAAATAGTTGAGGAGTATAATTTGGACAGTGCCCATGATTTACGTAAACTTTTAAAAGAAAACGGAATCAATTTGCAGTATACCGCAAGACATAATTTATCAGCGTTTGCTGACCATCCGCTTGTCGCAGAAATTTTAGAATATAGAAAGCATTCTAAATCATTATCCACCTTCTTAGAACCTTTAGTTTATATGATTCATCCGAAAACAAAAAGATTACACCCTAAATATATGCAAAATGGAGCTTGGAGCGGAAGAATGAGTTGTCACGGCCCAAACATCCAACAAATCCCTAGAGGAGACGCCTTCAGAGCTTGTTTTACGGCTCCTAGAGATAAAAAGCTAATAGTAGCTGACTACTCGCAAATTGAGCTTAGAGTAGCTGCTTCAATTGCTAATGATAAAACAATGATTGAAGCCTATCAAAAAGGCACAGATCTTCATACATTAACAGCGTCATTGGTATCTGATATCGATATATCTAAAGTAACTAAAGAACAAAGGCAAGCTGCTAAAGCCGTAAATTTTGGCTTAATCTTTGGCATGGGCGCGAGAGGTTTAAAGCTTTATTCAAAACAAAGCTATAATGTTGATATGACTCAGGAACAAGCAGAGAAATTTAGGGAACGTTTTTTTATGGCTTATACAGGCATTCAAAAATGGCATAAAAAAATCAAAAAGGAACAACCTACTGAAGAATGTACTATGACAGGAAGAAAGTTTAAGTTCAGTAAAAATGCTGGTGTGACAAACTTATATAATGCTCCTGTTCAAGGTACCTCGGCCGATATCACAAAATATGCGTTAGGCTTATTAGCTCAAAAAGCAAAAGAAGCTGACTTTAAAATAATTGCAGTGGTGCATGATGAAATCATTTTAGAAGTTGACGAAAGTAAAGCCGAAGAAACTGCGAAACTGCTAAAAGCAATAATGGAATTTTCTGGTTTAGAGATTTTAAAGAATATTCCTTGTTTAGTAGAAGCCAATATCACTGATTCTTGGTCGGGAAAGTAAATGAACTATCCGATATTTCCAGATAGTTCAAACAAAAATAGATAATCTTGCAGTTATTCTAATTTTTCGAACAACTGAAAAAATTTGAAAAGTATTGAAAGATTACTTCATAAATGTTAAAATGTTAGTACTCTAATAGAGAAAGTAAATAAGGGGAAAAGAATAGTGAGAAAAATTATTGTTAATGCTGATGATTACGGAATGACTAAATCATTAAATGATGGCATTATTTATGCTTATAATAATGGGGTTTTAAGCTCCACGACTGTAATGGCTCATTTATGTAGTATTGAAGAAATAAAAAGATTAGCCACTGAAGCTAAAGGAATAGGTATCGGCGTACACTTAACGCTCACCCAAGGAATTCCTTTAACTGACTTTTCAACTGTCAGAGAAGATGGTACTTTTAATCGTGCTAAAATCTTTCAAGATGACTTTAATATCAATGAAGTGAGAAAAGAATTTATTGCCCAGATTGAGCATGTAAAAAATTCTGGTGTTAAACTAACGCATTTAGATAGTCATCACCATGTCCATATGCGCGATTCCATAAAAGATTTAATGACAGAACTTTCTCTTAAATATAAACTTCCAGTTAGAGGCATGTCAGATAATGTTCAATTTGATGCGAGATTCTATAATAAAACTGTCTCACTTGAATTTTTTATGGATATTATCAAAAATTCTGAAGGAATAATAGAAATAATGACGCATCCTTCATTTGTTGATGCGCAATTGCTTAAGGCAACTTCATATAATGAGCCACGAGGATTAGAGTTAGAAATCTTGACATCAAGCGAAGTTAAAGCATTCTATAAAAAAAATAATCTTGTTAAGGCTACATATTAATAAATTGCGGGGAGTAAGTCTCATTTTTTGTTTGATTTTTTTACTTTTCTAGTATAACCTGACTTTTGGGGTTTCACCAGTATTTCCAGATAGTTTACAACAAAACCAGTCAAAAAGTCGAATGTAATTTTTCTTTTAGCTACCGTTAATCTTATCATTTAATTAAATTCTATCTGTAAAACTAATTTTATGTCGATTTGCGTTGTCTTTCGTTGTGGGTTGTGGTATAATATTTACGGTGATATTTTATGTTTATTAAACTCGTACCTATTAAATCTAAAAATGACAAGTTAGTTTATCTCGCTCATGGTTATCGTGACTCAAACAATAAGGTTAAACACAGACTCATAAAACTTTATGGCTATTTAGGCGAACTTGAAGCTTCAGAGCCTAACGTTTTAGAACGACTAAGGCGTGAAGCTAAAAAAATAAGCAATGATAACATAGAAGTTACTTTAAAAGTTTCCACTGCTCAAATAAAAAAACGCGGAAATAAGAAGAAATTTAATTATGGTTATTCCTTTTTAGAAGCTATTTATAACAGCTTAACTATTCCTAAGTTTATTGACTTCTATTCAGAAAACAAAAGATTCAAATATAATTTAGACGATATTTTAAAATTATTAGTGTTTTCCAGATGCCTTAATCCTTCCTCTAAGAGAGAATCTTTTAATCAAAGAGGTAATTATTTCTTTGAACTCGAAGATTTTTCTTTAGATAATGTCTATGAATCCTTATCTAACATGTCAGAAATGAAAGATGGCTTAATGGTACACCTAAATAAAGAACTTGTTAAGCAAGGTTTAAGAGATGTATCTTTAGTTTTCTATGATGTCACAAACTACTACTTTGAATCAGAAGCTTTAAGTGAATTAAAACAAAGAGGAGTTTCAAAAGAAAACAGAAAAACAGCGATTATCCAGATGGGATTGTTTATTGATAATAACGGGATTCCGATAACTTATGAATTGTTTTCCGGAAACACAAACGACTTATCAACTATGAGACCTATTTTAGAAAAGGTAAAGAAGGATTATAATTTAGGTAAGATAACAATCGTGGGAGATAAAGGAAACAATTCATCGTCTAACCTTAAAATGATTAAAGATTATGGTGATGATTATATCATCGCTCAAAGAATCAGAAACCGAGGAAATAAATATTCAGATATTGTTTTAGATCAGAGTGGTTATATTGAGAGCCAGGATAAAAGTTTCAGATATAAGTTGGTGGCGTTTGATAAGGAAATTGAACTTAGCGATGGTTCTATTGAAGTAATTAAAGAACACCTGATGTGTTTTTGGTCAAAGGATGAAGAGGCATATCAAAAAAATAAAAGAGGACTTTTAGACGAGAAAATCGAGAAATTCATTAATGAACCATCTAAGTTAAAAGCTTCTAACTCTTTCGGGATAAAGAAATACTTCAAACAAGTTAAAGTAGATAAAGGCGGCGAAATCCTAAAAGGCAAAGATACTTTTGTGTTTAATCAAAAGAAATATGAAAGAGATATAGCACTTGATGGTTATTACACTATTGTGACTAACAACTTAGATTTAAGTCCGATGGAGATAGTGAAGTATTACAGGCAGTTATCAAGGATTGAGGAAAGTTTTAAGATAACGAAAAGTGATTTAGAGGGCAGGCCTATATATGTATGGACTGATGAGCATATAAAGGGGCATTTCCTGACATGTTATCTGTCGTTATTGATTTACCGGATATTACAGATTAAGTTAGAAAACAAATATCCGGTTCATAAAATAAAAGCGGCATTGAACAGCGCTGAGTTAGTAAGTGATTCATCAGGAATATGTACGATAATTGATCAGGACTTGATATTTGATGAGATATGCAAGAAGTTTGAGGTTGATTATTTAAGGGATTATATGAGTGTTGAACAGATAAAGCAAAATATCAAAAAGACAATACAGAGCTAAAAGACAACAAATTGAAAAATATTAGATTGGCTTAGCTGGGCTATGGTTTTTATTATTTTGATTCGAAACTCCAAAAGTCAGGGGAGCGTGGCTCCTTTTTTAGTTTGTTTTATTAAAAGCACTTGATTTCTCTTGTTTTTCTAGTATAATGGAATTGAAATCCAATTTTACCGGAGGTTTCTATGATAAAAAGAACCATGAAAACAAATGATAAAAACCTTTCCTGTCGTTATTATTAGTGGCGCAAGGCAAGTTGGAAAATCGACCTTAGCAATTGCGCTTCAAAAAGATAATGAAATCAAATATAATTACTTAACACTAGATAATCCGCTCTTAAGAGAAGAAGCTAAAAGAGATCCGCAACTTTTTCTAGAAAAAAATCAGGCGCCAGTTATCATTGATTATATATGCGCCGGAATTTTTTCCTTTCAGAACAAAAGCGAAATAAATACGCTTTAAAGAAGCACTGTGCTTCTTTTCTTTATAAGAAATTACAGGCTAACCTGTAATCTTAAAGGTGCTGTTAGACCGCTATTCCTCAAACTCTGAATTAC
>WRBM01000044.1 GCA_009784525.1 Erysipelotrichales bacterium
GGTTGTCGGAATGAATATATTTAGACGATAACAAAAAAATCACCAAAAATATTATAACTCAAGACGGAGAAAAAGAAAAGGGGCATCAGCCCCGTATCGAAAATTTATTTTCGTTTTGTTCTGGGAAGAGATAAAGTTTATTGAAACGAAGCAAACTGCTTTAGGAGGAGTGGCAATGTGGACATTCTTTTCTAAAACTGATTTTTCAGGAATAGGAATAGGAAGAAGCAGGTTGAAACGGGGTAAAATTTATTGTGTGTATTCTGATAATTTAAGGGTAATAGTAATGAAGTATTCTGGTAGAGATATTATTTCTGATAAAAAATTAAAATAGCATATTTGTTTGAAGAAGGCTTGGATTTAACAACACGGATTGAGGGATTGGCAGAAAAAAGAGTATAATTGTTTGTTGGGAGATGATTAAATGGAAATCTTAACTAGTAATAAAATTGTTATAGAGGGGGTTCCTTCCTATAACTGTCAATATATTAAAAATTTACTAATAAAGCGTAAAATAAGACTCTTTCTTATATTAGTTTTTTTCTTTGGTTTAATTGGCACAGTTATCTGTTTACAAATAATAAAACACTTTGGAAATCACATTTTTAATTTGCTTCTTATACTCCCTTTTGTATTTGTTTTGCCAATTTTTATTTTGCTTGCATCGTTTTCTTTGCTTCTTTTTTGTTTGGATTTATTACCTATAAATTTACGTGTCAGTAACAATAAATACTATATTGAAATCGACGGTAATAAAATTTTTATCAAGATAAATGATAAAAAAAAGAAGCGCAAAATAATAAAGCCAAATACTAAAATTTATTATTCAGAAAAAATTTTTTTCATTCACTGTCAAGATATTCATAAAATTTTGCATTTTGATAAATCCATGATTAAAGAAGGATCTATTGAGGATTTATTAGTATATGGAAAAAAAGTGAAGATAGAGAAAGTATTAAAGAAATTAAAAAATGATATCATTCTATAAATTTGTCCATGCAAAATTCTATAAGTTTCAATTTTTATGAACATTTAAATCGCCTAAGGAATATACTAAAGAGAAAATTATTCTTATGGGGGTAAAAATATGGGTTATGGTCATTTAATCGTACAAGTTGATACAGGGGATGAGGCACTTCCGGTTCACGGCGCAACCGTGTTGATAAGAGATGGCGGAGGCAACGTCTTGCATAAACTACTTACAGATGCGGATGGAAGAACCGTAAGCGTTAAGTTATATGCGCCTGACAAATATCATACGCTAGATCCAAATGATGCTGGACCTTTTTATTCTGTCTATGATGTTGAAGTAAGATTGGATGGAAAATTCAAAACCAGAATTATTCATGATGTTGAAATATTTGATACTGAAGAAACAGTTTTACCTGTTCACTTACATCCTTTAACTGATGGAAAAGATGATATTGAAGAAATAACGATTCCTAAACCAGATATTCTGAACAATACAGAAGTTAAAGAAGAACAGCGAGATATAGTTCCTTATCTACCGCGTGACGTCATTATTCCAGAATTTATTACCGTTAAGCTAGGCAGACCTGATTCAACTGCCAGAACTGTTCGTGTGCGGTTTCCGGAGTATATCAAGAATGTTGCCTCTAGTGAAATCTTTCCAACCTGGCCAGAAGCAGCGCTTGAAGCAAATATTATTGCGCAAATCAGTTTTGCGTTAAACCGTGTTTTTACAGAATGGTACAGGAGCAGAGGTTATAACTTTGATATTACCAACTCAACAGCTGTTGACCAGGCTTATGTAGATGGCAGAAATATATTTGCGAATATCAGTCAGATTGTCGATAGATTATTTACCTCATTTGCCAGAAGGCAAGGACGTCTTGAACCATTTTTCACCCAGTATTGTAATGGTACGACGGTTACTTGTTCTGGGCTTTCACAGTGGGGAACGGTGCCGTTGGCAAATAGAGGCATGACGCCTTTGCAAATCTTAAGAAACTATTATCCTAATGATATCCAAATAGTAACTTCTGATAATATTCAAAACATCGCAGAATCATATCCAGGCACGGCTTTAAGAGAAGGAAGCAGTGGTGCTGATGTCAGAATGCTCCAACAGTATCTCAATCGAATTCGCGTAAATTATCCATTAATTCCGCAAGTAAATCCTAATGGTCAATTCGATGCGGCAACTAAAAGAGCTGTAGAGACGTTTCAAGGTATATTCAATCTAACTAAAGACGGAATAGTTGGTCGAGCAACTTGGTATAGAATTGTTCAACTTTATGTTGCGGTTACTAGATTAGCTGCTATGGATAGTGAAGGAAAGTGGATAGGATTAGGAGCTACGCCGCCAACCGCAACTATCAGGGAAGGCAGCCGAGGTTCAAATGTTACAAAGCTTCAGTATTTGCTAAATTATATTTCGGAATTTTATGAAACAATTGATCCAGTAATTCAGGATAGTTCCTTTCGTAAAAGTACCACGGACTCTGTCAGAGCTTTTCAAAAACAATTTGGCTTAAATGCGGACGGTATTGTTGGCCCTAATACTTGGCGTAAACTTTATCAAGTGTATGAAAGTATTTCTAAAAATGCACCGGTGCCGCCAAGTCCAGGCAGTCCGAATGTGAGCGAACCTTATCCGGGAACGTTAATAAGACTTGGATCTACTGGTAATAGTGTCAGAATCATTCAAGAGGCTTTAAATGCGGTTGGTTCAGTTAGGCCTTCGATTCAAAGACTTTCAGTTGATGGCATATTCGGGCCAATGACACAAAATGCTGTAAGGGAATTCCAACGACTTTTTGGTCTTCAGACCGATGGCATTGTTGGACCGGCAACTTGGGAAAGACTTATTAGGGAAAGAAATAATACGATAAAATAAAAAACGGAGAATAATCCGTTTTTTCCTTTTGTTATATTGTTTTCTATTTATATTTTTGGCAATAGCTGTTTCTTTTTATAGAAATCTTGAAATAAATCGCCGATACTATCTAGACGTTTGAAAATATTTTTAATCGTAAAATCCTCAGGTTTTAAGTTTTCATTTGTAAGTTCTGTCCATAAAAGTGGAGTCGCTATAGGAATTGATTCACGGGCTCTTACTGAATAAGGAGCAATGATAGTTTTACCGTAGGCATTTTGAATCGCATCAAGATAAACCTTATCGCCTCTTTTGTCAATAATTCTTTCAGTTGTGGCAATATCAGGATAAGCCTCAGTAACGATTAGGCATAGTTTTAAAAGAAAATCCTGAATTTCCGAAAAAGGCAAGGCTTTAATGGGGATGCGGATATGAATGCCACTACCACCAGAAGTCATAGGAACAGAAAAGACATTTAACTTATTTAGTATTATACCGAAAGCAGAGGCGATTTTGATAGCTTCTTTAAAACCGCTTTTTCCGCTGGGATCTAAATCAATTACGGCCATATCAGCTTTCTTTAAGTTTGGTAAACGGGAGAACCAAGTATGCATTTCAATAACACTGCGATTAGCCATATAAATAATGCTTCTTAAATCGTTCACAAGGCACCAGTTTATTTCGCCTTTTGACGAACTAGGAATTGCTTTTGTTTTTAGCCAGAAAGGAGCGTCTTTAGGGCATTCTTTTTGATAAAAAAAATCTTCTCCGACACCGTTTGGATAATGAATCATCGAAAAAGGTTTATTTTTTATGTGTGGCTGAATAAGGTGATTGGCTTTAATATAGTAATCTATTATCTCGGCTTTAGTTATTATAGATTTACGGGTGTAAGATTTATCTAGATTTTTTAAAGGAATGCCAAGTTTATTAAGATTGATATAATTAGCCATTTGCTTTCCAGAGAGCAGTAAACGTTAAAGGTCCGGTAGTACCTTGTGGAATATTTCCTTCCTCTTCCCAACCAATAAAAGTGTAACCGTCTTTTACTGGTTCCAGAAGTATAACTTTAGAATTAATATTGTATTGATAAGGATTATCAGGGCTGTTTGTTCCGCCATTTAAACGATAGGTTATCGGATAATTAATAATTGTCCAATCGGCATATAAAGTTATATGGTCAACAACTTGATCATGTAAGAAATTCCATGAAACACCAGATTCAGTTTTCCAACCATTAAAAGTATAGCCTGTCCTAGTTGGGGCTTGAGGAGTTTTGACACGCCCTTTATAAATGACATTTTGAGAGGTTATATAAGAGCCGTTTACCGAATCAAAAGTAACTTCAAAACGCTCTGATTGGCGGGCATTTGCTTGTACAACAATAGGAGATTCATAGCGGGGAGCTTTAATTGGTGGTACAGTTAAAAGCCCTATCGATAATAATACAAAAACGGCGGCTAATTTTCTTTTTTCTTGCATAATATTCCTCCATAAGCTTTTGTGGAATGTTGCGGCTATGCAATTTTCCTCAAATGTTTTTTCATATTTATTTTTATGTAATAAGTAACCTGGCTATGCTTTAATTATTTTTTTTCATAAAATTTTCATTAAAAAAAAGAAGCAGATTTTGCTTCTTCAACGACGAAAATAAATTTTTTTTAAGTCTTCCAATTCAACGATATGTTTTTGATGACAAAAGTTACAGATTGTTTCAATATCCTTGCCATCTTTAATCATTAATCGAATTTCTTTTCTTGGTATAGTTTTCAAGCTCTTAACAAAACGTTCTTTTGTACAGGGGCAAAAAAAACTAACTGGATACTTTTCAGTAATCTGATAATTACCGTCTGTAATAAGTTCAATTATTTGTTCGTGACTTAAATTCTTTTGTAAAAGTGTAGAAAGTTGGGGGAAAGTTTTTAATTTTTCTTCGATTAAGCTAATAATATCTTCAGGACAGTTTGGTAAAAGTTGAATTAGAATTCCGCCTGCAGTTTTAACGCTGTTATCTGTTTCAATGGTTACACTCAAAATAACACTCGTTGGAGTTTGTTCACTTTGCAAATAATAAAAAGCTAAATCTTCCGCAATTTCTCCGGTTTGGATTTCACAGGCAGAAGTAAAATGACTCCCGTCAATTTGCTCTTTTAGGACAGTAATTGTACCATTATTACCTACTGCAAAACCTGTATTTAAGCTTTGATTATTATTAGCAATATGGACTTCGCCATTTTCTACGTAACCGCGAACTGTATCTTTAGTTGCGGTCGCTAAAATTGTGCCTAATGGTCCGCCACCTTCGATTCGTAATGAAACGGAAGCAATATTCTTTTCTAGTCCTGTCATCAATAAAGCACCAGTCAAAACTTTGCCTAAACTAATAGATGCGACTGGCCAAAGAGTTTGAGTTGATCTTGCGTTTTCAACTGTCTCAGTAGAGGTAACAATTAGCAAGCGTGCATGTTTGTCAAAAATTAATGCTTTTGTTAGAGTGTCTTTTATCATAAGACAAATAATAAAGATATAACGTGTTTTTTCATTTTATATTCCTCATTTTCCTTAAACTTATTATACCCTTTGAAGAAGCGCTATGCCTCTTTTCTTTATAATAATTAGTTTTATCTTTAATCTTAAAGGTGCTGTTAGAGCGCTATGCCTCTTTGGGTTTACTTTGGGTCATTGTTTTTAAACTGGCATTAATATCTGCACAAACTATTAATCTATCCTAGTTCTTATTATATCACCAAAATCTAGAAAAAACAAGGATTAATTTGAACTTTGAGTAGTTGAAAAGAACCATAAATAAAGCAAATAAAATACTGTTTTTGAGGATTAATTTGAGAAATTCTTGCATATTCGCGTGTTTAATAAGCATATATTAAGAATAAATATTATTAATAAGATGAAAATAGAATTTCTTATGCCGCAAAAAGTCAATCTTTTTACTAATGAAAAGCTTGATAATTTTCAGAAAAAACAAAAAACTTTTGGAATTTTACTTAATAAATGATAAAATAAATAGAACCGTAATAAAAAAATAATTATTAAAAAGGAGACATACATGAAAAAAATTGTATTATCAATAGCATTTATTTTTGCGCTGATTGGTCTTGTTGGTTGTGAGGTAACAACTACAGATCCGACTATTCATCTAACTTACCATTTAAATGGTGGCAATAATCATCCATCTAATCGGGCTACTCTATTGCCTGAAGAATTGCCTTTTGCATTATTTGAGCCATTTAGAGGCAGTGATTTTTTTCTTGGTTGGTTTGATAATCCTGATTTCACAGGCGAAGCAATAAGTGAAATAACAGAAGGAATGGGCCGAAACATTGATCTTTACGCTCGTTTTGGCGATAGAGACTCGACTCTTACTATTACTTATCATCTGAATGGTGGCACTTTTGACCGAGAAAATGACACAATTCTAATCAGAGAATTGCCGTTTATTTTAGGAACTCCAGAACGGGCAAATTTTTGGTTCCGTGGTTGGTATACAAATCCAGATTTTACTGGTAGTCCGCTAACAATTGTTCCGACTCAGCAAAGGACAAATTTGAATCTGTTTGCCAGATGGGAAGATATGCCTTCAGAATTTGGTGTTTTCTCAGGTGTTATTCAGTCAATTAATTTAAATACAAGAACAATTTTTTTAGAAAATGGAGTTATAGAATATACTGATTCAACAAGAGTTTTAAATTATGTTGATGGTGAATTTATCCATAGACCAATTAATTGGTTACGTTCTGGCTTAAGGAATACCGTTTATTTTGTTTCGAATCCAGATACATCAGAGCTTGCTTTTATTGTTGTTAATGGATATATGACTTATGAAAATATTCGGGTCCGGATTAATCGGACTACTGATTTAACTGGCGGAGTTGCGGATCATCAGAATGTTACTTTAAGATCCTCTAGTCCGATGAGATGGCGTTTAGCAAATGAACATAACTTTAGAGCTATTCCAGCTAATGTAGATTTCAGGGCGGTACATTCACCAGGAGGCATTCGAATCTACTTTAATAATGTTTTTCAGCTGTTTACTCCAGGTCGCATTCATGTTGAGAGTGAAAGAGATAGAATTCAAGTCACGACTATCACTAGAAGCCAAGGCATTCCAGCTTATCATGGTAGTTTTGAAATAGCTGTATCTGGTCAAAATTTATTATTGATTAATGAGGTGGCATTAGAGGATTACTTGAAATCAGTAGTTCCTAGTGAAATGCCAGCAAGTTGGAATTTAGAAGCTTTAAAGGCGCAAACAGTTGCGGCAAGAACTTATGCTTTGGGCAGATTTTTTCAAAATCCTGGTGCGGATTTCCATGTGGAAGATAGTGTTCAAGATCAAGTTTATAATAACAGCAATGAATTTGTAAGCACAAACCGGGCAGTTGCGGAAACAGCGGGCGTCCATATTGTTGATGCCAATCGTGATACAATAATGACTTTCTATTCCTCGGCTTCCAGTGGCTTTACTTCACATCCGGATCAAGTTTGGTTTACAGGCCGTTTTGATCCAAACAGACCATTAAATCCGGTTTTTAGAAGTACAGGCTTTTCACAGGTTAATGGCGTACAGTTAGAAATTGATATTAATGACGAAGCTTCGATGCTTGCGTTTTATCAAACGATTCAAATGGATACTTTTGATAATTCCAGTCCAATGCATCGCTGGCGTTATTCGCCAACATTTGATCAATTGACGGCACAATTGAATGTTACTTTAAGAGAGCGAAGAAATGCGCGTCCGCAACAAGTCTTAACTTTTGATGGTACTCATTTCGTGCAAAGACCAATTCCGGAAAATATCGGGACAGTTACTGATTTACGGGTTGGCAGACGTGGTGAAGGCGGCGTTTTAATCTCATTGATAATTGAAACTACTGAACATACATTCTTAGTCTATACGGAATTTAATATCAGGATGTTATTTAGAGATATTACGATAATGCGAGCTTCATCAACTAATACCGATTGGGTCAACACGTTTAATATAACCTTCCTGCCTTCAGCTTTCTTTGCTTTCCAAAGAGAGGGCAATGTCTTGCATTTCTTTGGTGGTGGTTTTGGGCATGGTGCCGGTATGAGTCAGCATGGTGCTAATGGTATGGCTGCCAGAGGTTTTGGATACCGTGATATAATCAGTTTTTACTTTAATAATCCGACTTTTTTAAATAATATTCCTGATGCGACGCCATTAGATCATGCTTGGCTAGTTGAACAGTTGAGGCGCGGGTAAATGAAAGCGACAGAAAAAAGAAAAATTAAAGGACACGAAGTAACGTTTTTAGGTTTTGGGGCGTTGGAAATTGGCCGTGATTGGGGTTTTGTCAATCGGACAAGACCTGAAGAAACTGAAGCTTTGGCTTTAATTCAGGAAGTACTTGATTCAGGAGTTAATCTTATAGACACAGCTTCAGCTTATCATTTGAGTGAAGAAAGAATAGGTAAATTTATTAAAAGTAATGGAAAAAAATTCTTTCTGGCATCAAAATGTGGTGAGCATAATCGAGATAATTCTACTTATTATGATTTCAGTTATCAAGCGGTTAAAGAGTCAATTAAAAGAAGTTTGAAACTTTTAAATGTAGAAGAACTTGACCTTTTGCAAATTCATTTTGGTCCAAATGCTGAACAAGTAATTAAGGACGGCGAAACTTATAAAGCGATGGCTGAGGCTAAATCCGTTGGTAAAGTTAAACTTTTAGGTGCATCAATTGATGGAGCATTAGCTAAAGAGTGCATTTTATCTGGGAATTTTGATTGTATGCAAATGACATATAATCTTTTAGATACAAGCAATTTTGCTAATCTGCAATTATGTAAGGAAAAAAATATTGGTGTTTTAATAAAAGGTCCTTTTGCTCAAGGAAAACTTACGCCAAAAGTTTTTGATATTCTAGCTGGTGATAAACTTCAGCCAAAAGAAAGAGCTAAATTGACAGCCCTTCTTGAGGCATGTAATAATGATGCAGATATTTTGATGAACTGTGCTTTGCAACTTTTGTATAGAGAAGAAGCAATTTCATCAGTTTTAGCTGGTACAAAAAGTATTCATCATTTCCATAATAACATTAAATTATTGGAAACGCCGCTTGATGAAAAGATTTTTCAAGCAGTGAAAAGAATTGCTTTTGCTAACTAATACTTGCGGAAAAGCACAAAAAATGGTAAAATAATAGTATTAATAGGAGAGATTATTTATGACCAAAGAAACAAAAATCCCTTGTGGAATTTCCGCAAGACATATTCATTTAAGTACAGGCGATTTATATACGCTATTTGGAGATGGTTATGTTCTAACAAAACAAAAAGACCTTTCTCAGCCAGGACAATATGCCTGCGAAGAAAAAGTCAATGTCGTAAGTCCTTCTGGCAAAGTATTAGAGGGAGTTAGAATACTAGGACCTGTCCGCCCCGCAACCCAATTGGAAATATCGAGAAGTGATGCAATCAGACATAAATTTACAGCGCCAGTTCGTTCAAGTGGTGATATCGCCGGAAGTGGCTCAGCGCGCCTTATTGGGCCTAAAGGTGAAGTGGAAATTAAAGAGGGCGTTATTGTTGCGGACAGACATATCCATATGTCTATTGAAGATGGCAAAAAGTATGGTGTAAGTGACCGAGAAATTGTGATGGTTAAAGTTCAAGGTAAAAAGGGCGGGATTTTGCACAATGTTTTATGTCGCGTTCATAAGGATTTTGCTTTAGACTTTCATTTAGACACCGATGATGCTTGCGCTTTCGAGATTAACAATGGCGATTTATTAGAAATAGTGAAATAAATGCTAAAGAAATTAGCGGAAGAGAAAGTCTTTCGTGATCCGCTTTATGGATATATCAAAATTGAGTATCAGATTATTTTAGAACTCATTGATAGTAGCGAATTTCAAAGGTTACGTCGAATCCGTCAACTTGGCGGAAATTCAATTGTCTTTCATACGGCTGAACACAGCCGTTTTTCGCATTCCTTGGGTGCCTACGAACTTGCCAGAAGAGTAATAAAAGATGTTTCGGATGTCAGATTAGCTTTAAGTGATTATGAGCAATTGCTATTAATGCTTTCTGCATTGCTCCATGATATTGGCCACGGTCCTTTTTCTCATATATTTGAAACTGTTCTTAACTTTGACCACGAAAATAAAGGTATTGAAATTATTCTTTCAGAAACTACGGGAATAAACAAAGTGCTTAATAAATATAAAAAGAGCCTTGCGCAAGATGTAGCTGGAATCATCGGTAAAAAAGGAGTTTTCCCATTAGTTGAAAGCTTAATTTCTAGTCAGTTAGATATTGATCGTCTAGATTATATGGAAAGAGATTATTATAATAGTGGTGCTGTATATGGGCATATTGATGTGGAGCGTATCATTAGAGTTATGAAAGTTCATAATCAGCAAATCTGTTTTAAGGAATCTGGAGTCAGAGCAATTGAGCATTATTTGATGAGTCGTTATCAAATGTATTTCCAAGTGTATTATCATCAGGCTTCAAGGAGTTATGAATTAATTATTGTTCATCTTTTTAAGCGTTATGTTGATCTTTTAAATAAGGACTACAAATTTAAGACCAATCATCAAGTGCTGATGAAGCTTGTTAATAATATGAGTCTTGAGGCATTCCTAAAAACGGATGATTGCCGTATTTTAACTATCTTCGCTGACTTTTGTGAAGAAGACGATGATATTCTCAAAAATTTAGCTGATGCACTTTTAAACCGTAAACTTTTTGCTTGCCTTGAAGATACAGCGGCTAATAAAAATAAAATTGAAAAGATCAAAGCTAATTTTTCCGATGAAGAAAGAAAATATTATACTGGTTATTCATTTGTAAGTCAAACTTTATATAAAAGCGAAAGATTTTTGCCAGGAAAAATTTTAATTCTGGAAAATGATAAGTTAGTACCAATTGATAAATACTCTAAAATTATCCTAAGTTTAGAAGCTTCAGCTTCACAGACAGACAGAAAATTTTTCTATCGAAAAAATTCAGAAATAAAGCGGTGATATAATTAGTACTTTGCATAAAACATTAGAAGTAATGGCTGAAAATCAGCTTAAATTTAAAAAGAAATTCGGACAAAATTTTTTAATAGATGAAAACATCTTAAAAAATATTATTGCTGGCGCCTTAATCTCTGAAAAAACCGGAGTTATTGAGATAGGCCCTGGAATCGGTTTTTTAACTAATCATCTTCTTAGAAAAGCCCAACATGTGCTTGCTTATGAAATTGATCCGGATTTTGTTGAGATTCTTAATAAAGAATTCAGGCATAATAAGAATTTAACAATCAGAAACATTGATTGCCTTCAAGCAGATATCAATGCTGATATAAAGAAGTATTTAAAGGATTGTGATGAGGTTATTGTTGTGGCTAATATACCTTATAATATTACAACGCCTTTGATCTTTAATTTATTGGAAAATGTTCCGCAGATTTGTCGTTATGTGCTTTTAATGCAAAAAGAGGTCGCCGAGCGTATCTGTTCTGGGCACTCTACTAAAGAATATAATTCTTTATCCATTGCGATTCAATACCGGACAGTAACTAAAAAGCTTTTCAATGTGCCCAGACAGGTTTTTATTCCTAGGCCAAATGTTGATAGTGCTGTTATAAGTTTAATTGTTAAAGAAAACCAAGATAAACCTGATAATGAAACTCATTTCTTTTCTCTTGTCAGAAATAGCTTTCGTCACAGAAGAAAGACTTTGGTAAATAATCTGTATATTAGCTATAATCTAACAAAAGAAGTCGGAGAAGAAATTCTTAGGAATTTGGGTTTTAATCCGCTTATTCGTAGTGAAAATATGACTGTTTTTGATTTTATTCGCTTAAGCAACGCGTTGTTTGCTAAAGACATTAGCTAAAGTGTAGGTACTTTTAACTAGCTTTGCCATATTATAAATTAGGTGAAGAAGATGGATGTCTTAGATACAGTAACACGTTATAGTTATAATCATGATATTATTTTTCGGATTGTAAAGATAGATGGAGATATATTTTATTTAGAGGGTGTCTTTGAACGCTTAAGTGCTAATAGCCCAGGTTCTGATTTGAAATTAGTCGATGGCGATATGTTAAGGAATAAGAAGGTTAAAGAAGAAACCTATGAAGCGTCATTAATAAAAAAAGTAAAAAAAAATCACGCTTATCTCTTTGGGAAGATTTTGCATATAGATGGTGATGAATCATATTTGAAAAAGTGCATGAAACTTTATGACATGATTGGCATCTATGCTAATGGCGCACATATCAACGAAGCACGCCTTAGCGACTATATTATTGATCTAATTGAAGAATATAGCCCAGATATTGTAGTAATAACTGGCCATGATTCTTATAACAATAATGGACTTAAAAACATTCATAATTATACAAATAGTCTAAATTTCTATAATGCTGTTAAAGCGATTAGAAGACGTTACAATAAAGACGAATTGTTTGTGATTGCGGGAGCTTGTCAGTCTAATTTTGAAGCTTTGATTGCCTCAGGATGTAATTTTGCGATGAGCAAGGAAAGAGTAAATATCCATGCGCTTGATCCGTCAATAATTGCTATAAAAGCCGCAACAACGCCATTTAATAAGATTGTTTATCCACGAGATATTTTTAATTTTACAGTAATCAAAAAAGAAGGAATCGGCGGCATTGAAAGTTATGGTAAGATGCGGTTAATTCTCTAGAAAAGGAATTATAATGATCAAAGAAATTGCTAATGCCAAAATTAATCTTTCTTTAAATGTCATTGGAAAAAGGACAGATGGATTTCATAATCTGGAATCGATTATGCTGCCTTTAGATTTTTATGATGAATTAGTATTTGAAGAAAGTGAAGAAGATGTCGTTTTAGGCTGTTCAATTGCGGACAATATTATTATTAAAGCAATCAAATTATTTAAAGAGCATTTTAATATTCAGGATAAATATGTAAAGATTACTTTAGATAAAAAAATATTTATCGCAGCTGGATTAGCTGGTGGTTCGGCAGACGCTGCCGCAACTTTGAAGGGTTTAAACAGACTTTGGCATGTTAATGCTAGTCAAAAGGATTTATTAAAACTTTCTGAACATCTCGGCTCTGATGTTCCTTTTACGCTTTTGAACAAAGTGTCGATTGCTAGAGGCCGCGGCGAATTATTAACACCGATTTATTCTAATTTAGAGTGTTACTGCTTATTAATCAATCCTAGATTTAAAGTTTCAACGCCAGATGTTTTTAAAGAATTTAAAATAGTTGATTCATCGACTAATGATAATCTGAAAAAAATTACAGAAGGGCTTATTAATAATGATTTAGAGCTCATTAATAATTATATTTTTAATGATTTAGAAGCCGCAACCTTTAGATTATATCCCGATTTAAAAAGAATCAAACAAGAAATAGAGACAAAAACAAAGCTTAAAATAATGATGTCCGGTTCTGGACCAACCTTATTTATTTTAAATAAAAATAGTAAATTGTTAGAAAATATTGCGAATGTTTTTAATAAATCCTATGATGTAATTATCAAGAAAGTTAAAAATAACTAAAATTGTATTGAAAACGCTTTTAATTTGTGGTATAATTATGTCACAATATAAGGAGCAGACTATGAAAATTACAGATATTAGAATAAAAAAGGTTGAAGATAAAAATCGTTTAAAAGCTGTAGTTGCGATAACGATTGATAACAGTTTCGTTATTCATGAATTGCGCTTAATTGAAGGCGATAAAGGTCTTTTTTTAGCAATGCCTTCAAGAAAACTAGCTGATGGCAGTTTTAGAGATATTGCTCATCCAATTAATATTGAAACAAGAGAACTACTTGAAAAATTAATTATTGAGGCTTATCAAGCACTTTAAGTTTTTTAAAATTAAAAAAAAGCGGATTTTTATAGACCGCTTTTATCTTTGTATTTAAAAAATTATTCATAAAATAAAAAAATTAGTTGACATTTGAAAAAAATTATCATAAAATATTCTGTAGATAAAATCACTCGGTAGGTGAGGCTACTGAAAGGATATGGGTTGCTGCCGCAAAATAGTGGAGACACTATGAGCAGGTTAACAGTCTAGGTCGAATACAAGGCCTAGAATAATGCAAACTTCACTGCCTTTCA
>WRBM01000045.1 GCA_009784525.1 Erysipelotrichales bacterium
TCGGTAGGTGAGGCTACTGAAAGGATATGGGTTGCTGCCGCAAAATAGTGGAGACACTATGAGCAGGTTAACAGTCTAGGTCGAATACAAGGCCTAGAATAATGCAAACTTCACTGCCTTTCAAAGCTAAAGCTTGAAACGATGATCATAAGAGATAATTTTTTTTGTTTTTGTCCCTTGTCATTGTTTTGGCGAGGGCTTTTATTTTTGTTTAATTTATAAAAGGAGGCAAAGGAATGGATCCCGATGGGAGTCGAGGTAAAAGCGTAATAAATTCAGTTTTCCAGCAAATAATAACTTTAATCCCTCTAAGAAGCTATTCTTTTGCATAAAAAATTGAGTAAATACGCCTAAAGCCTTAGATAAGGCATAAAAATTTAGGAGGAAAAATAATGAATAACGAAATCAAAAAAAGACAAATTTTAGATAGTCTTGAAAACAAAGATATGGATGCTTTGAAACAAATTTTAAATCAAACATCAGAAGGAGATATTTTAACTGTAATGGTGGAATTACCTCTTTATGATCAGGCAATTGTTTTTCGCTTATTAACAAAGGACAAGGCTTTGCTTGTCTTTGAATTATTAGATACTAGCTCTCAAAAACAACTTATTCAGTCGTTTACAGAAGATAAAGCACGTGAACTTTTTGAAGGACTTTCGCCCGATGATAGAGTAAGTTTACTTGATGAACTACCAGCATCAGTTGCCAAAAAAATGATTTTCGAGCTTTCGAGTGCTGAACGTCAAATGACTAACTTATTACTTGGTTATGAAGCAGAGACTGCAGGAAGAAGAATGACACCAGAGTTTGTTACACTTTCAAGAAACATGAAAGTATCAGAAGCACTAGAAAAAATTAAAAGACAGGCATCAGAAAAAGAAACAATCTACACCTTATTTATAACGAATGAGACTAAGGTTTTAGAAGGAATAACTTCCTTACAAAAATTAGTGCTTGCGGATTCAAATGCCAAAGTTGAAAGCATTATGCGCGAGACTTTTGCTAAAGTTACTACCGATACTGATCAAGAGGAAGTCGCCATGCTTTTAAAGAAACGTGACTTACTGGCTGTTCCAGTTGTTGACAAAGAAAATCGCATAGTTGGGATAATTACTGTTGATGATGCGATGGATATTTTAGAAGACGAAGCAACGGAGGATATCTTGAATAAAGCTGGTCTTGCTAAAGGAAGAGGCGAAGGTAACCGCAGTGAAGCAATGATCAGAGGTTCAATGTTAGCTGTTTGGAAAGTTCGTTTACCATTTTTAATGATTACCCTTGTTGGTGGATTAATCGCCGGCATGGTTATTGGTGTATTTGAAGAAACACTAGAGGCCATTATTATTGCGGCTATGTTTATTCCTGTTGTAATGGACATGGGCGGTAATGTTGGTATTCAGTCATCAACGATTTTCTTAAGAGGGGCATTACTTGGCCATGTTAAGCAAAATGGCATGAAAAAACTGATACTTCGTGAAACTTTATTGGGTTTAAGTATGGGAATTGTTGTTGGAACAGTTTGTGGACTCGTAGCTTTTGGCTTTTCGGCGATTGGCTTTATGGGAGAAGAAATTTATTTATACCAAAGCGCACTATTAGGAGTTTCCGTCGGATTATCCTTAGTATTAGTTATGACATTTTCGGCTTTTTTAGGATTTATTGTGCCTTTAGTCTTAATGAAGTTTGATATTGATCAGGCAGCTGCTACTGATCCAATTATAACAGGCATTAAAGACATTACCGGCTTACTTATTTATTTTGGATTGATTGCGCTATTCCTTAGCCAGTTATTATATTAGAATTTATATGCGAACCTTAGTCAAAGAACTTTGGTTCGCTTTTCTTTGCAATAAAAAAAGGACCAAAAGTCCTCTTTAAAATTATCCTGTTTCTGAATCTTCTGTTTGTTTCTTTGGTTCCGGTAAGATTGTCCTACGAAAGAATTTATGACTATATTCAATTGTTGGGCCTAATAAGACAAAAGCAATTATTACGCCAACGCCAAGTGCTCCACCAATTAATAGAGCTAAAAGCAGATAACAAGCATCTAAAATATAACGTGTTTTCTTAATTGAAAAATTAGTTTTCTTAGATAGCCAAATCATTATTCCTTCAAAAGGAGGAAGACCGTAATTTAAAGAAATAAAGATACCTACACCAATTCCAATGGATAAAGCGCCAATTAAAGAGAATAAAACTCTTAGCACAATATGTTCGGGAAAAACAAAAATGTTTGCGTAAAGATTAATGATAGGTCCAACACCGAAAACAACTAAAAAAGTCATTATGCCGATTCTTCGTTTATCTAAAACTATCAGTAAAATAAAATATGCGGCATTGTGGATTAAGAAAGCAGTGCCGAACTCAACACCAAGCTGCCTGCTTAAAGCTTCATTGAATAGATATATTGGATCGCCACCGAGTCTGGAAAAGACAAAGAAATTTGAACCAATCGCTAATAAGTTCGCCCCAAGTAACATCATTAACACTGGAACGAGGTGTTTTTTAAACATTATCCTAATTTTGGCAAACTTGCGGCCGCAATAGATTGACCGACGCGTCTGTTCATTTCGTCAGGCATATGAATTTTAATATGTTTTAAATGCGGGTAGGAGTTATTAATTACTTCATTGGCTTTTTCAACGATTAGGTTTCCGCCAATTCCGGAAGTTACCCGACCAAGTAATAACATATTGTCAATTTCATAAAACAAGCCATAAAAGGCGATAGCATAACCCAAGTAATAACCAATAGTCGAAAATATTTCTAAAGCTTCAGGATGATTTTCTTCGGAAAGTTTCTGAACTATTTTAAGCTTTTGAGCAGGAGTTAGTTTTTCGTCAATAACAATACTTGTATTTTTAGCTAATTTGATTACCGAATCCTGAGAAAAGTATTTAACGCCACAACCATAATCTCCTGACCACTCATCAACCATTGCATCTTTATGATAGTCAACAGGAACAAAAGCTAATTCATTAAGCCAACCTAGAATATTACCATTTTTATCAATATATCCGGCAGCTTCGCTAGTTCCCATTGCAATACCTAAAATATTATCAGCCTTTAAATCCATTGATCCAGCCAGGGCGGTTACATCACCATCGTTAGCAACTTCAAGTGGAACATCACCAAATAACTCTTTAACAATATCAACGTACATGTTTTTAACTTTTTCTTTAAAAGCCTTCTCGGGAACCTCAATGAAAAGAGAAGCAGCCATAACTTTATTGTTTACATAAATACCTGCACTAGAAATACCAACTGCATCAACACTAGGCATTTTTTCCGCAGCCTTTTTCATAACGTTTTTAATTATCTCATAATGATAATTAGGATCACTGTTTACTTTAGGCAGCCAAACAATTTCTTCAGAAAAAATCGCTTCACCATTTATAACCGCTGATATTTTAACATCAGAACCACCAGCATCAAAACCAATGCGATTTCCATTTAGGTTACGTCCGACTTTTACGCTATTGTCTTTTCTTTTTGGAAAACTTTTTTGATCGCAAAGCACAACTTCAAAAGTTTGTTCGTAGACTTTTTCCATAAAGCCGACATCAAATTTTCTAAGACCATTTTTAGAAAACATTTTTTTAAGTTCAATAAATAATTCTTCCGGACCAAGAAAGTAAATCTTAAATCCGCCAACTAGCCATAGTAAGGATTTAATCATTCTTTCCAGATAGAAGAGATTATCTTCTTTATTATTTTTAATAATTAATGTCTGATAAATATAAGTAAAACCATCGTTTCTTTCAAGGGCAATCTTAACTTCGCCTCCTGATTGTTTTTGAGCTTTCTTCAAGAAATCTTGAATATATTCGTAAGCTGGTTTAAAATTTGGATCTAGTTTTAAATTTGGTTGCATTATTTTTCCTCTATTTCTGGTTTTTTTATTGTAAAAGTAAATTCAAAAGATTTAGCTTTATTTGGCTTAAGTGAAACCAAATCATCTTTATCCATAAATTGATTATCAGATTCAGTTTTATCTCCATGACCAATCCATGGCTCTAGACAAATAAAAGGCGCATCAACTTTAGTCCAAATGCCTAGACTTGAGAAGTTTTTAAAGTTAAAATCAATTAAGTAATTTTTTGATTCCAATGTGACTTTGCGGGACTTTAAGTTCTTATAAACTAAGGCATCATTTTCATAATCCTGATAAGTTAATGGTAAATAATCTTGGTTTTGGACGATTTTGCTGACTTTAGCAAAATTAAGCGTTCCGTTACTTTCGATAACCGGAAGTTTCATAGTTTCCTTTTTTTCAAAAATAACTGCGTAATCTTGAAATTTATTATTAAATGCCGATGTGCTAAAAGCAGGATGTAATCCTAAATTAAAATACATCATATCAGCGCTTAAATTTTCTACTTTAAGTACTGTAGAAAGATTACGCTTATCTAAAAAGTAAGTAACAGTGAACTTAAACTTGAACGGATACAAAGTAAGCATCTCATCAGGAGAAGTAAAAGAAAAACGTAAGAGATTATTTTTTTGTTCTTCCAATACAAAATCAGCAGTTCTGATTAAACCATGTTTAGGTATTTTATATTCCTGATTATTAATAAAAGTGTAGTCATTTTTTAGTTTTCCGATTATCGGAAAGAGAAAAGGGCTAGTATAGTTCCAATGAGCATCATCGTTTAATAAGAGTTCTTGATTTTTATATTTCAATGATTTTAATTCGGCGCCTTTTGTCTGGACCGTCGCTTCCAGTAAATTGTTTTTCAACCTGTACTGCATTAGTTTCCTCCAAAAATTCTATTTCTTGAATATTATAGCAAATTTTTAGTAAATATGATATAATTATTTGCAGAGAAAGCAGTTAAAAAAAGACTTTACTTAATTGCTTTGTAAAAAAGATTCTAAAGTGTTTAAATTTTAATAGATTATTAAAGATACATCTTAATTGATTAAGATATGCAAAGACGTTAAGGTCATGCAAAAATTTAAGGAGCAAAATATTAAGATATGATTATATTTCTAGAAAGTGTTTGCCGTGATAAAGTTTGGGGAGGCACAAAAATCCGTGAAAAATATAGATTTAGGGGTGCGACAGAAAAGACTGGCGAAGTCACTCTTTTAAGTGGTTTGCCTGGCGTAGAAACTATTATTAAAAATGGTGAATTTAAAGGTAAAAACATAAATGAGCTTTTTCGGGAGCACAAATATCTTTTTGGGGAACTTGAAGGCGATACATTTCCTTTAGTCTGTAAAATTATTAATGCCCAACAAGATCTTTCCCTTCAGGTGCATCCAAATGATAAGCATGCCTATAAACATCACAACTGTGCTGGTAAAGAGGAATGCTGGTATGTTTTAGAAGCTAAAGAGAATAGTAAGATTGTTGTTGGCCATAACGCCCAAACTAAAGAAGAACTTAAAGAAAGAATTCTTAAGCGCGAATGGGAAGAGCTAGTGACAAAAATCGATTTTAAGAGTAAAGATTTTATTTATATTCCAGCTGGTGCTATCCATTCAGTTCCAAAGGATACAATGTTACTGGAATTAGCCCAGGCCTCAGATATAACATATCGGATTCATGATTATGAAAGAGAGCATCCGGAACGACCTTTACATACAAAACAAGCGCTAACTGTCGCCAAAGTTCCTTATGAATATAAAAAGCTCAGTTATGATGACCCATTTCAATTAGTAGATAATGATTATTTTAATGCAAGAATTCTAAATATTGACAAACCAACAATAAAAGAACAAACCGATAATTTTACTTTTGGCTTTGTTCTTAATGGCGAAGGAACAATCAACGATGAAGCGATAAAAGAGGGCGATGTTTTCTTAATTCCTGCTATTAATAGTTTTATATATTATAATGGAAATATGCAGCTACTTTTAGCTTCTAAGTAACAATTAATATTTCTCACTGTGTGTACATAAGATTAATAAGCATATCCAGGGAGAAAGAAAATGTACTTAAACGAACTAGTAAAAGGACAAAAAGCACAAATTATCAGTGTAGCGGTCAAAGATCGCCAGCTTAGACAAAGATTATACGATATGGGACTGACTAAAAAAACTAACGTAGAAATTTGCAAAGTTGCACCTTTAGGAGATCCATTTGTGATTTTCGTGCGTGGCTATGAGTTGTGTTTGCGCAAAAGCGACTGCGAAGCAATCGAGATTAGGCTTTTATGAAAATTGCTTTAGTCGGAAATCCAAATAGCGGAAAAACTTCGGTTTTTAATTGTTTGACAGGGACAAATCAAAAAATTGGCAACTGGCCAGGTGTCACAATTGAAAAAAAGGATGGCTACATAAAAGGTAGTCGTTTTTTGCATGTTATAGATTTACCTGGGATTTATTCAATGAATACAATTTCTAAAGAAGAACATCTGACAAAAAAATTTCTCTTAAACGAGGCATATGATCTTATTATTAATATCATTGATTTAACTAATTTAGAGCGCAGTCTTTATTTGACGACACAATTAATTGAGCTTGAAAAACCAATGATTTTACTCTTAAATATGTGGGATTTGGCTAAAAAAAAGGGCTTAAAAATTGATTATCGGGAAATCCAAAGCGCTTTTGATTGTCAAACGATTCTTTTTTCTGCCCAAACAAAAAAAGGCTTAGAAGAAGTAATGCAATTTTTACAAGAAGCAAATTATCAAAGACCAAGGAAACATAATATATATAACAAAGAATTAGAAATAATTATTAACGCTTTTAAAGGGGATTTAGAATCAAGGCTTTCGATTTTAAACAGAATTGAAAGCCGTAGTGAATATGCACTTAATCAAGCGATTAAGAATCTAGAGAGAAACAAGCAAGATGAGATTGAAAGCATTATTGCTCAAGAGCGTTATGTATTTATCGCTAAGATAAATATTAATAAGGAAAATGTGTCAGCTAAGACGAAATTTAATCTAGACGATATTTTGTTAAATAAATATTTGGCTTTTCCAGTTTTTGGTTTGATTATGTTTTTAGTTTATTATCTTTCACTTCAAGGAATTGGGCGTGGTTCGTCAGTTTTTGTTGGTTATTTTATTGATGGAATAGTGAGGCATAATTTAGAACATTTTTTAGTTAATATCAGTGCTTCACAAGCTTTGATTCGTTTTATAAGCGACGGACTTATTGGCGGTGTTGGAGCTGTATTAAGTTTTTTACCACAGTTAATTGTGATGTTTTTCTTTATCTCGCTTTTAGAATCAAGCGGTTATATGTCTAGAGTAGCTTTTATGCTTGATAAAGTCTTTTGGAAGATTGGATTATCGGGTAAAACAATTATTCCTTTGATTCTGGGGACAGGCTGTAGCGTTCCTGGTATTATGGCAACAAGGATAATTGAAAAGGAAGAAGAGTGTCAATTGACAATTTCGCTCGTTCCTTTTATTCCCTGTAGTGCTAAACTACCGGTTTTTGCTTTATTGATCGGCGCGTTCTTTCCAGATAATATTCTGATTGCGCCTTTACTATATTTTATCGCAATATTCGTTATATTTTTTTCCGGATGGCTTTTACAGAAACTTATTTTTAATAATCAAAGAAGCGACTTTTGCATGGAATTGCCAAATTATAAAGTTCCTAACTTAAACTATATCTTTTATCAGATTTACGAGAATTGCCGTAATTTTTTTGTCAGAGCTGGAACCGTTATTTTTCTAGCATCAGGAATTATTTGGCTTTTGCAACACTTCAGTTTTAGCCTAAGCTATGGACCAGTAGATGAAAGCATATTGGCTTACTCAGGACGCGCTTTATTGCCTTTTTTTCGACTATTTGGTGTTGAGACATGGGAAGTTGCTGTCAGCGTGCTTTCGGGAATAATAGCTAAAGAACAGATTGTCGCATCACTGGAAATACTAAGCGTAGACGTTAATACTAGTTTCACTGCTCTTAGCGCGCTATCTTTTATGGTTTTTGTTTTAGTCGCTTCACCTTGTATATCAGCGCTTAGTACAATGCGCAAAGAATTAAAAAGCTTAAAAAAGACTTTTTGGATTTGTTTATATCAAACAAGTTTGGCATTTTTATTAGCGATATTAATTTTTCAGATTGGTAGTATTATATTATGAGCGATTTGTTGATTATAACGGCATTGTCTATATTAAAACTTAAAGCAGTCTTATTTATATTTAAGAACCGTAACTGCACTTGTAAAGAGAAAACAGTTAGATTGGAAAAAGCAATTAAAAAAATTATTAATAAAAATAAAATTAAGAAGTGATAATAACTTTTCTTATTGGTCATAATAATATTAGGTGATTTTCTTGCGAAAGCTTTATTTATTATTCATGATTATTATATTTTTTTTATATGGTTTTTTCTTGTATCAAGACTTTAGATTGGAAAATGAAAATTCACTTATAAAATATAGCATAGTTTTAACTGTATTAATTATGACTTTAATTTTTTTCCGCAATAAGGTTAATTATCAATATTATTTAGTGGGCTTATTATTTATTGTTGGTGCAGATTACTTTTTATTGTTTTATCGAAATGAAACAGATGTAGCAGTAGGCATTTTTCTCTTTTTAATTGCTCATTTATTTTATCAGCGGCTTTATAACAAAAATGACCGCTTTTTTTGTTTTTATTTAGCATTTATAACTATAATACTAATTTTACCAATTAGTGAGTTATTATTTAGGCTAGGTTTTATTTACGCGTGTACTTTATTAATTAACTTGATATTATCTTTAACTCTATTTATTAAAGATAAGGATTATTCTCATTTTCTAGCGGCTTTAGCTTTTGTTTTTCTAATTATTTGTGATATCTTCATCTTGTATAGCTTTTTTGTTGGGAACTTGAATCAATGGATCTGGTTATTTTATGTGCCATTTTTAATTCTACTTAATCTCTCTGTTATTAAGCCTTTTAAGAAGAAAACTCGTTTTCAGTTTGCATAATTTCCGAAAAATGTTATAATTTATATATGGAAAAAATAATTATTTTTTTTCGGAGGCAATTTATGGCTTATCAGCAGTATATTCTTAGGTTTTCTCTATGAATTGTGAGAAAGCACTAGACTATTTAAAAGGCTTTAGAAGAAATGGCATTAAGCCAGGACTAGAAAGAGTTCAAGAGTTACTTAAACTTCTTGGCAATCCTCAGGATAGCCAGAAATTTATTCATGTTTCCGGAACAAACGGAAAAGGCTCAACATGCTACATGCTTTCAGAAATATTAAAAAGAGCTGGTTATAAGACCGGACTTTTTACTTCTCCACCTCTTCACAAAATCAATGAAATGTTTCATATTGATAAGAATATTGAAGATTATGAGTTTGCGTTAGTTATAAAAGAAATTAGTTATGTAATTGAAGATAACGAATACTTAAAGAATAATTTAACGGAATTCGAACTTTTAACGGTAGCTGCTATTTATTACTTTAAGCAATCTGCTTGTGAATTTGTGCTTTTTGAAACAGGTTTAGGCGGAAGCCTAGATGCGACAAATATCGTTTCGCCACTAATTTCAGTTGTTACAAAAATCAGTTTCGATCATATGGAATATTTAGGGTCTACAATTCAGGAAATTGCTACTGCGGAATCAGGAATTATAAAAGATAATAAGTTAACCGTTCTTGCTGTTCAAAACTTTCCTGAAATTGAAAAGATTATTAAAGACAAAGCATTTTTAAAGAATAATAAGTTATATCAGGCAAGTAGTGAAAAGCTAAAAAATTTTCAAAATTGCTTTTCCTATAAAGGCTTTACTGAGATTAAGCTTGCTTTATTAGGTGAACACCAAATTGAAAATGCTCTAACTGTATTAGAAACAATAACAGCTTTAAAGGATTTAGGTTATAAAATTAATATTTGCCATATTCGAGAGGCTTTAAGTAAAGTATACTGGCCGGGAAGATTAGAAAAAATAAGTCCCAATATTTTTTTAGATGTTTCGCATAATGTCGATGGGGTTAATTGCTTAGTTAATTTTTTTAAGAAGAGCTATCCAGAACAAAAAATAACTTTTGTTTTCGGAGTGTTAAAGGATAAGCAATATCGTAAAATGATTGAGCTTTTTGCGCCAATCGCTAAAAGTATTTATGCAGTAAAGCCAGAAAGCGAAAGAGCGCTAGATCCCTTTTGGCTTTCAATGGTTTTAGGTGAATATGGAATTACGGCTAAAATTCCTAGAAACATTCAAGAAGCGCTAGATTTAGCTTTAAGTGAAATTTCATCAAACGATATTCTTTGTATCTTTGGTTCTTTTTATCTTGTAGGACCGACTCGTGAAATTTTAAGGAGGACTTTAGTATGATCGATAAAAATAGAGTTGTTAAAGCAATTGAAGAGCTAATTTTAGCTATTGGCGAGGACCCGAAACGAGATGGTCTTAAAAGAACACCGATTAGAGTCGCAGAACTTTATGCTGAGATATTTAGCGGCAATTCAGATAGCCTTGATAATATTAAAGCTTTTCAGGAAGAAAAGTGTAATGAGTTGATTGTTATTAATAATATTCCTTTATATTCAGTTTGTGAACATCATCTTTTGCCTTTTTTTGGTAAGATGCATGTTGCTTTTGTAGCAAAAGATAATAAAATACTCGGTTTAGGTCAAATAACCAGAATAGTTAATTCTTTAGCGAAGAAATTGCAAATTCAAGAAAGATTAACAGATGAAGTAGCCACTATAGTTTATGAGAAAACAGAAAGCCATGGAGTTTTAGTAATAGCAGAAGCTGAGCATCTTTGTATGACAATGCGTGGTGAGAAAACAGCAGGTACAAAAGTGAAAACTATTTCTGCGAAAGGAAATATGGAAGAAGATAAATCTAAGCGGCTAGAAGCTATTTATCTGATGACAGGAACAAAAGCGGAGGATTAATATGAAAATTGGCAAACAAAACTTTGCGTTTAATCGAACTTTCATTATGGGGATTTTAAATATCACACCAGACTCTTTTTTTTCTAATAGTCGTGTGATTCCGATAGAGGCTCTTGCGGCCGCTAAAAAAATGATCGAAGAAGGCGCAGATATCATTGATATTGGCGGTGAATCAACACGCCCAGGATTTGAAGCAATAAGCGTTGAAGAGGAATTAAAAAGAATTGTTCCGGCTTTAATAGAACTGAAAAATAATGTAGACACGCCGATTTCTATTGATACTTATAAAGCTTCTGTCGCAGAAAAAGTAATTATCGAAGGAGCGGATCTAATCAATGACATTTGGGGATTAAAGGAAGACCCCAAAATGGCAGAAGTAATTTCTAGATATGGAGTTAGTTGCTGTTTAATGCACAACCGGAAGGTTGCGAAGTATAGAAACTTAATCGAAGATATTATTATGGATTTAAAAGAAAGTATTAAGATTGCTTTAAATGCCGGAATCAAGAAAGATAAAATAATTCTTGATCCAGGAATTGGTTTTGCGAAAAGTTATGAAGAGAATCTAATTGTATTAAGAAACCTTAAACGTTTTAAAGAACTTGGCTTTCCGCTTTTATTAGGAACATCTAGAAAATCAGTAATTGGACTTACTTTAGATTTGCCAGTGGAAGAAAGACTTTCCGGCACACTAGCCACAACGACACTAGCGATTAGTGCAGGTTTTGATTTTGTTAGAGTTCATGATGTTAAAGAAAACAAAAGAACCGCGCAAATGGCGGATAAGATTTGCCGATAAGAAAGGGATTTAAAGTGGATAATATTTATATTAAAGATCTGGAAATATTTGCGTATCATGGCGTTTTTGATAATGAAAAACTAAATGGTCAATTTTTTTTGATATCAGTAAAATTTTATCTGTCTCTTCAAAAGGCGGGTATTTCTGATAATTTAGATGATACTTTTAATTATGCAGAGTTAATTCAGGAACTTGAAAATAAGTTCACAGAGAAAAAGTATAATCTTTTAGAAGCGTGTGCAGAAGAATTGGCAAAACATTTTTTATGCAAGTATTCTAAGTGTCAGAAAATTAAGATTTCGATTAGGAAAAAAAATGTACCAATTACGCAAAAGGTGAAAGAATTAGGAATTTCTATTACAAGATCAAAGCATCTTGTTTATCTTGGTTTAGGCTCTAATCTTGGCAATAAAGAAGATAATCTTAAAAGAGCTATTAAAGCATTAGAGAGTTTAGCTGAAGTAGAGAAAATATCATCGTTTTATATTACAGAGCCAGTTGGTTATAAAGAACAGGATAACTTCTTAAATGCAGCTGTTAAAATTAAAACATTATTAAATCCTTATGATTTGTTAGAACAAATTATGAGAATAGAAAAAAGTCTTAAAAGAGAACGTACAATAAAATGGGGACCAAGAACAATTGATATCGATATTTTGTTTTATGATAACTTAGTAATGAATGAAGATTTCTTAACTATTCCTCATAAGGAAAGCCATAAACGTTTATTTGTTTTAGATCCTTTAAGTGAGATTGGGGGGAACTTAATACATCCTACCTTGGGATTAAGTATTTTAGAGCTCCGTAAAAAACTAAAGAATGAAGAATAATAAATGGCTTACTGAAGCTGAAAAAGAAAAGATTAATGAATATTTTGATAGTTTTGCTTCTACGATCTTTAAACAACTAGAAACATATGTGAATAAATGGGAATTATCAAATGTTAGCTTAATCGATTATTTCTCGGTATCTTGTTTGTTTTATTGCCTTTCTGAAAAATATGGCGAAGTAGTTTTAAAGATTGTACCAAATAAATTTGAAGTTAAAACAGAAATAAACACTTTATTAATTTATCAAAATAAGTGTTTTGTCAAAATTTATGATTATGATTTAGAAGCTGGTGTAATGTTGCTAGAAAGAATCGTGCCAGGCACTGGATTGCGAAATCTTTCGTTAGAAAGAAGAATAGAAATCTTTTGCCAAATATTTAAAGATTTACATATTAAAACTTTAGAGAATGTTGAGTTTCCGTATTATCAAAATTGGATTACAAACATGCTCAAGTTTTTAAAGGAACAAAATGAATATTCTAGATTTTATTTTATGTTACTTAAAGCAAACGAATTTTATCTGGAACTTAAAAAAACTTATCCAGAAAATAGATTACTACATGGTGATTTACATCATGATAATATTTTACTTGGGGCGAACGATAATTATAAAGTTATTGATCCGAAAGGCGTAATTGCCAATCCGATATTTGATATTGGCCGATTTATTCATAATGAGCTGACTGAAGAAAGTAGTATTCAAAAAATTGAATTCATAATCAAAATTATTAGCAAAGAATTAACAGTGCCGATTGTAGTTCTTAATAAGTTACTATATATTGATGTTGTCTTAGGTAATTGTTGGAATATTGAAGATGGTAAAGAAATCGACTACTATGCAATAGAAATGATAGAAGCTTTAATAATATAATTTTTTAATGGTAAAATAGTTGCATATTTATAAACTAGGTTAGAGCCGTCCAATTCAAGGAGGGCTTTTTTAGTAAAAAAAGAACTGACTCTAGGCGCAAAGTCTTTTTGATTATTACATAATCATTTCTTTGCGTTATCCATTCAAGTCAGTTCTTATGCAATCATATTTTTTTAGTTTGCAGAAATTATCAGACAAACTTTCAATTAAATTATATTAATAATTTTTATTGATTAATGATTGCAAGATTATTATATGAATTATAACTATTGTTATTTATGCTTTTTGGCTTATACACAACATTTTCACGACTAAGATTATTAATAAAAACAAAAGAACTGACTCTAGGAGCAAAATCATTTTAGACTAATACTAGTCTTTTTGGCTATTGCCAAATTTTGCTTTAATCCATTCAAGTCAGTTCTTGTGCAATCATATTTTTTTGGTTTGCAGA
>WRBM01000046.1 GCA_009784525.1 Erysipelotrichales bacterium
CAGTTTTCAAAGACCTTTTGCGCTTGCTTTGTTTTTTAGCGCTCAACTATTTTATCACTTTCGTTTTAACTTGTCAACTTTTTTTTTACTTTTTTTATTTTTTTGTTCGTTTTTTGGCTTTTTTTATGATTATACCCTTATATTATATATAGAAAACGAACATTTGTTCCGAAAATCTGTAAAATTGCTGAACAATGAAATCTACAAAAGTTTATAACTATTTAACAGACTTTTTATATTCAATTAATTTATAGATATCTAATAACTGACTTTCTTCATAAACATCAATCGCAATCGAAAAGAAAGTTCCCTTTGGAGTACTAACAAGGCTATTTTTCAATTCATCAGAAATATCTAGTTTTTGAATACCAGCTCTAATATGGGGCCTTTCCGAAAAAAGAAAACTCACAGAAAAAAATCCTTCTGAGGCCGAACCCCAAATTATCGTATTTTTCTTTCTGGTTATTTTTGCCAGCCAACCGCCATCTTTATAATATCGCCATTCTAATCTCAGATCATATTTCAAGAATTCGTCATTGAATTTTTTCCAAGCGCCAAAACTATTCCCTAAAACTTCAGCCAAAACTTCTTCTGTCAGCTTTGTGTTTGGATCTTTCATTTGTTTCATAAAACTACAAAGTCCCCTTTTCAAATAATATTTCTCTAACAAACTCAATAGTTTCCTGAATATCGTTTTTATTAGGCCTGCCAACCCGATATAAAAGAAAATTACCAATCACCATATGTTCTTCCTCCGCAACTATAATATTATTTTCTAACATTATCTCTCTGATTTTTGTTTGCCTAGATTTGCCACGCGATGAAGAAGTTATCAAAACCGCTTTTTTTATATTATCTTCATTTAAGCCTTTAAAATATTCAAGCATATCCTTTAAGCTTTCGCCACTATAGATACCGCCAATCACAAAAGCCAAATCATAACCGCCAATATTAGGTTTTTCTTTTATATTATAGGCTTTTAGCGAAAATTCCTTAGAAATTGCCTTTGCTAGCTTTTTCGAGTGCCCCGTCATTGAGCGATATAAAATACAGGCATTCATTATTCCTCATCCTTTCCTTCTGCCATCAATACCGGCAAAGAATAAAAATACTCAGTAATAAATTTTTTTAGTTCATTTAATTCCTTAATTTTAAATATTTCAGCTTTAACCGTCTTTGCTTTTGGATAACCTTTAATATACCAAGCCATATGGGCCCGAAATTCCATAACCGCAACTTTCTCAGTTTTTAATTTTGCCAAATAGTCTAAATGCCTTAAAATTACTGCCAGTTTTTCTAAAGGTAAGATAATATCTGGTTTAAATCCGTGCTCAGAATAATAAAGAATCTCTTGGACTAACCACGGGTTACCTAATAAACCGCGACCAATCATTACTGCATCACAATTAGTATATTCAAACATTTTAATCGCATCTTCTGCTGATTTAATATCACCATTACCAATAACAGGAATCGAAACAGCTTCCTTAACTTTTCTGATTATTTCTAAGTCCGCTAAGCCACTATACATTTGATTTCGCGTCCGGCCATGAATCGCAATTGCTTTAGCTCCGGCTTTTTCAGCTGTTTTAGCTACTAACTCGGCATTAATATTGCTATGATCCCAACCACTTCTGATTTTCACGGTCACTGGCAAATTAATATTATCTGTTAGCGTCTTAACAATTCGATAAATTTTCTCTGGATCTTTTAAGAGGCTCGCGCCAGCCTGTCCTTTTTTGCAGATTTTTGGGGCAGGACAACCCATATTAATATCAATTATATCGCACAGAGCATTTTGCTCAATAATTTGCGCGCCCTTTAAGATAGTATCTTCGTGTTCGCCAAATATTTGAAGTGTAACTGGCTTTTCTGAAGGCAAAATATCGAGCATTTTCATTGTTTTGGCATTATTAAAACCTAGAGCTTTATCACTTACCATTTCTGTATAAATAAGTCCGGCTCCCATTTCTTTGACAATACGCCGGTAAGCTTGATTGCCAATTCCGGCCATTGGTGCCATAATAATGCGATTTGGAATCTCTACTTCACCAATCTTAAATTTACTATTCATTAATGAATTCTTGAAAGTCATAATTTTTCAACACCCTTAAAGCCACTATTCCTGTAAAAAGACCAGTAAAAACACCAATAACCAGAAATAAGGCAAAAAAATAATTTGGAATAAGCGCACGAATCATTAGACTCGCCACAAATAATTGGGCAGAAAGATGACTGACTGCGCCAACAATACTGACACCAACAACAGAAAAAATCTTTAATTCTTTAAATATAACCATCATTAAAAAGGAAACTAGGCCACCAGTAAAACTCATCCAGAATATTACATCGAAAAAATGACCAAGCAATATATTAACAATAAAAACTCGCATCAAAAATACCAAAAGTGCATCGCGCCGATTAAGCTGATAAAGAATAATCAAAGTAATTATGTTAGCCAATCCCAATCTTAGAAAAGGAATGCCAAAAGATAAAAAGCCTTCAATTATTCCCAAAATAATTGCTAATGCGAGCAATACAGAAAGTAAAAGTAATTTCCTATTTTTCATCCGACAATAATCTCATTCGTTAAATTGCCGCTGATTCTCACAAACACTTCATTAGGCAAACAAACTATTATTTCCCCGACTCGTTGGATAAATCCTTGTCTTGAACATAAGTTACGTGGACTCGTCTCTTCAACAACCCGAACCTGATATTCCCTGATTTGAACTACAATCAAACCTAGTCTGCCCTCAAAGCTAAAATCCGCATAACTTTCTGGACCAAGTCTAAAACTTGCGACTAATTCGCCTCGATAGAAAATCTCTGCTCGCTTATTTTCAAAAGAGCGTGATTGCTGCAAAAGATAAAAACCAAATAATAACAAGCCAATTAATAAAACTGACACACCTAAAATTAAATCATTACGTTTCATAAGACCTAAAACCATCAGTTCTAGTTAGTAATTGATTAGTCCCAAACCAAAGCACTTCCAGACTGTAAATTTCTGCTAGTTGAGCATGAAGTTCAAGACCAGCTTCCAAAGACATGCTAAAAAGCGCTGTGGAAATTATATCAGTTAACAAAGGATTATCACTAATTACTGAAACACTATGAAATATTTGTTCAGGTCTTAATGTAAAAGGATTAATTATATGGTGATAACGCCTATTTCCGATTTCCAGATATTGTATATTATCAGCTGAGGTTGAGATAGAGATATCCTGCAAACTTATTCGCGTTAAGAATTCCCCAAGTCTAAGTGGATTACGAATACTGACGTTAAATCTAGAACCATCAACGTAACTTCCAAGCGTAATTGTACTTGTCCCAGCATTAATTAAAAATCGTCTGACATTATTTCTTCCTAAATATTCTTTAATTCTTAATGCTGCATAACCTTTCGCAATACTGCCAAGATCTATTTGCACATTATTTAATAATCTAATTCTGTTACCATGCGAAAACTCAATATTACTGCTTAAGGTAGATTCTCTTAAACTTTCCAATTCCTCATCAGTTGGAAAAGCAGCTTCTCCTTGAATAACTTGTTTCCAGCGATTAACAACCCGGCCAAGCGCTATATTAAAATAACCATTAGTAAGTTCTTCATATTTCAAGCCTAGTTCAATAATTTCAATTAGACGACTATCAACTTCTAAAAACTCTGTCGGTCTTGTTGCATTTGAACCTTCTGGTACGTAAAAGTGGTTATTCAAATGCCATAGTCCGCCATTACCCCGATTTTCATGAGCGTCAAACAACCGATCCATTTCTTCTATTTCATTTCTTATACTCGTAAGATTTGCTTGCGAACCATCAAATAATCTAATATCAAAAAATGTTCCCATCGCAAAAATCTGGGCACTATAAGTTCTGCCACAACCAATAAGAGTAAATGTTGCCCCTATTGCTAGAACTACTATAAAATTCCTGATTCTGATAATCCTCACCTCTAATCCCTATTTCTGATCCAGCGTTTCCAAAAAAGCACTAATAGGATCAAAATTTTCAGCTTTTTTTCCTGGCTTACAAAGCTTAAGATCCGTTGTCCGTTCCTCAAGAATTTTTCCCGCAAAACCATTACAGCCAGGGAAACCACAAATTCCACAATTATAACCAGGAAGCATCTTAGTTAATTCCTGAATCCTGACATCTTCTTCTACATGTAATAATCGATAAGCAAGAACTAAAATTGTCCCTAAAATAGCGCCAATTAAAGCTAGTATCAAAAACTCAAACCCCATTATTCTTCCCCTTCTGACCTCTTTTTACAAGATAAATCACGACAACTTCCACAATGATGCTTTTCTTCCGTCCCCTTACTACGACGATTAAAATAATATGAAGTGAAATAAATTGCCGCTAATACAAAAATCACAATAAAAGCAATTAATATCTCCATTATACTAAACCTGTTAATCCAAAGAAAGCTAATGCCATGATACCTGCGGATATTAAAGCAATCGGTATCCCTTTAAAACTTTTACTGACATCTGCACTCTTTAATTGTTCACGCATCGTTGTAAAAATAATCATCACTAAAGCAAAACCAAGACCGGTACCGATCGCAAAAGTCATTGATTCAAAGAAATTATTTCGACTCGCAATGTTAATCTGAACAAGACCTAAAACCGCACAGTTACAGGTTATTAAAGGCAGATAAGCTCCTAAATTACGATATAAAGACGGCGAAAACTTTCGGATTAATAGTTCGACAATCTGAACTAAGGAAGCTATAACTAAAATAAAGGTTATTGTATCTAAAAACCCTATTCCCGCCCGCAGTAAAACAAAGTGGTAAATTGGATAAGTTATCAATGTTGCAATCACTAAAACAAGCAAAACAGCAGCGCTCATGCCAATGCTTGATTCAATCCGATTCGAAACCCCTACAAAAGGACATATTCCCATAAACTGCATTAATACAATATTATTTATAAGTATGCTAGAGGCAATTCCGATGAGAAATACCTGAATCATTTGGCCTCTCCTTTCCGATCCTGTATTTTAACAAATACCGCAATCAAAACACCAAGAATTAAAAATGCACCAGGCGCCATTACAAAAACACTTATTGCATAATCACTAGGGATAATTCTAATTGCTCCCTGAACACCTAAAGGAAAATAATGCCCATAAGCAATTGCTCCTGTCCCAAGAAGTTCCCTAAAGAAACCAACAACGACTAAAGCAAGCAGCGTCCCTAGACCAATAGATAAACCATCAATTAAAGAAGGAAATATTTTATTTTTAGACGCAAAAGCTTCAGCGCGACCAAAGATGATACAATTAACCGCAATCAAAGGAATAAAAACACCTAAGGAAGCTGAAAGATCAGGTAAAAATGTTTCTGTCAAGATTCTGACAATGGTCACAAAGGTTGCGATAATAACAATATAGGCAGGAATCCTTACTTCATCCGCAATTACGGTTCTTAAGGCTGAAATAAGCGTATTGGAACATATTAAAACAAAAGTTATTAATAAACCCATGCCGATTGCGGCTTCAATGCTTCTAGTCGTGGCTAAAGCAGGACACAAGCCAAGCATCATCACAAAAAGCGAGTTCTCTTTAATGAAACCTTTCAAAAAATTTTCTTTATTCGTCATGAGCTATCTCCCGATGAAAATCTATAGCTGCCTGAACTAGATCTCTAATTAATTGCGTAGAAATTGTTGAGCCACTAATTAAATCAACTTCCGGCACATTATCAAAATGAATGTCCCGATAAATCTGATTAGCATTTTCTCTAACTCTATTGGCATGCGTTTGATTTAAAACTATGAACCTGACTGAAACAACATAATCATCTTTAATTGCTACTAAAATAATGATTTCGCCAAAAGCATTTGTATCACCAGCCTGATATAATACTCCTATTTCTCGATTGATCCGATCCCTGGCAATTATTTTTTCTGTAATTAATTCATGGTCTGAGATTGCTATTCTTTCAATATTTTCAGTTTCCGGAAATACTAGCTTTACTTCTGCCAATATCCGATTATCTAGATTTTGAGCGCGAATATCATCTGTTAATGAATATACAAGCGTAATCAAAAAACCACTTAAAAGTGTAATCAGAAATAAAGTAATTATGGGAGCGATTTTTGACTTCATATAAATACCTCCTCGTATAATATAGTCAGATATTTCGTGACTCTATTTTTTCACTAGATTTTAAAAAATAGCTATTGACGTTTATATAATTGTCTACAGATTCCAAACCGCCACAACTGCGATTAAAATAAAGAATAAAGATAAGCCACCAAGAAACCAAAAATAACGCTTTGTCATCTTAGGATAGCTTAGTTTCGGATAATCAATTAACGGCACAAGCATATTCGCAAATAATATCGCAAAAGCTACTCCTTCTGGAAAGCCGCCATAAAAGCGAATTAGGAAAGTTAAACTTCCGACTAAAATACCAAACAATATCCGACCTCGTGCCGTTACTGGTGTTGTGACAGGATCAGTTACCATGAAAATAGCCCCAAAGATAAGTCCACCGGAAAATAGATGAAATAATAATAAACTAATAGCATCTTGATGATTAAAAATAAGGCCCGTTATTAAAACTAAGACCGCAAATGATAAAAGCATGGAAAGCGTAGTTCGGTAATCAGCACTTTTTCTGATAAAAAGATATAAGCCGCCCGCAAGAATCAGGATTTTACTAGTTTCTCCGATTGCTCCCGGAACTGTTCCGAAAAACAAATCCAATAAAGGATAGGCGTTTAAGGCATAAGCAAGTAATCCTTCACTTAAGCCAATTAATTCTAATGGTGTTCCGCCACTAACAAGATGTCGGTAAGTAAACGAGGCACCGAAACTAATGCCGACAATAATTCTGCCTACAGCGGCCGGATTAAAAATGTTACTACCTAATCCACCAAAAAATAGCTTACCGAACAGAATTCCAGATAAAGCTCCTAAACCAACAAAGATAAGATTTAAATCTACGGGCAAAAGAAAACTATAAATTACAGCACTAATTAATGGCGCAAGATAATTATTAATAGTAAGTTTTTTTTCTTTATCACGTAAACGCCAATAAATCACTTCCGAACCAATCATAACCACTGATGAAACTAATAAAACTAATAGTGTTCTGAAACCAAAATGCCAGACCGCAAATATAACGATTGGCGCTAAAGCAATTAAAACATCAATCATCATTCTTTCAACAGAAGTTTTTTTACGCAAATAAGGACTGGTAACTTTTGCAAGATTCATCATTTCACCATCCTTTTCGCTGTCCTGACAAAATCTGTCAAATGGATTTTTGAAGGGCAGGTATAACTACATAAGCCACATTCCATACATTTTTTTGCGTTAAAGGTTTTTATAGCCTCGATATTTTTAGTCTTTACAGCATTTTTAATTAATACAGGCATCAAACTTACCGGACAGGTATAACTACAAGATGCACATCTGATACACGGTTCTTCTCTAAAATTTTCTTTATTCAGAACAATAAGACTTGTACTAGTTTTAGAAACAATCGCATCATCTCTTAATAAATTTTGCCCCATCATCGGTCCACCTAAGACTACTACCTTTTCCGGACAATCACTACTATATCCATCGCATAAAGCAAGCAAATCCTTGATTTGTGTTCCAATTCTTAAACGAAAGCTTTGTGGATAGCGAATACCATCGCCACCAACCGTAAAATAACGATTTATAACCGGCTCATTATATTTAACTGCCCGATAAAAACCAACTATCGTAGAAACATTTAAAACTAAAACACCTGATTCAGTTGGTATTGTCCCGTTAGGAACTTTAATTTTTAAAGCACTTTTAATTAATTCAATTTCCCAGCCTTGCGGATAATAATTTCCAACAGATTTAACGCTGATATTGGCACTGCTATAACGTTTTTTAATAATGTTTTCAAAGCTTTCTTTAAGATCTTTATATTGTTTCTTAAGACAAACATAACCAAATTTTGCGTTCATCGCTTTCATCACATAGATTAAGCCTCTTAAAACTCGCTCAGGCATATCAAACATAATTTTATAATCACTAGTCAAATAAGGTTCACACTCAATCCCATTGACTAAAATCGTATGAACTGGCGTTTTGCTTTGCATTTTAACATAAGTTGGAAAGCCACTTCCGCCTAAACCAACGAGCGCTGAATCTTTAATTATAGTGATATAATCTTCGCTTGTAAGTTTTTCAATTTCCTCATCTGTTCGTCTTTTAATTATCGAAGTATCGATTGTTTCTAGTTTATCATTCTTTATTTCAATGCATTCTAGCAATTTTCCGCTACGATGCCATTTCTTTTTAAAGCCTGTAACTTCACCACTTACTGTCGAATGAATCGGTTGTTCAAAGAAGGAAGCCTTTCGATTCCCGATGATTTGACCAATTTTAACTTTATCACCAACTTTAACAAAAACCTCACCACAGTCACAACGAGTATTTTTAATCGGTAAATAAATATAATCAGGATTAATATAGCGCATCGTTGGAAGATTACGCGTAAGTTTTGATGTATCTCTGATGAATCGCGTTTTTTCAATCATCCGCTATACCTCCTTCTAGTTAAAAATTTTAAATTCCTTAGCGAACCTTTTTACTTCTTGTTTCAATGCTTTCAGATAATTTTCATCTTTGTAGTTTTTTAATGCCCGATCGATAAAATGAGCAACTTTAACAAAATCAGCCTCAGCTAAACCTCGAGTCGTCAAAGCTGGTGTACCAATCCGGATACCTGAAGTAACGAATGGTTTTTCAGGGTCATTTGGCACAGTATTTTTATTAACAGTAATATTAACCTCATCTAATATTTTCTCCGCTAATTTACCAGTCATTCCTAAAGACTTCTTGACATCTACTGATAAAAGATGAGTATCAGTGCCATTGCTGACAACTGAATAACCCAACTTAATAAATTCATTAGCTAAAATCCTAGCATTAGCAATTACATTTTTTTGATATTCCTTAAACTCTGGTTGCAGAGCTTCGTAAAAACAAACCGCCTTTGCCGCAATCGTATGCATCAAAGGGCCTCCTTGAATACCAGGAAAGACAACTTTATTGATTTCTGCAGCAATTTCTGGATTATTAGTCAAGATTAAACCTCCTCTTGGGCCACGTAACGTCTTATGGGTCGTCGAGGTTACAATATCTGCATAAGGAAAAGGACTATCATGTAAGCCAGCCGCAATTAAGCCAGCGATATGGGCAACATCCGCAACTAAATAACTTCCAGCCTTTTTTGCTATCTCACCAAATTTCTTAAAATCAATAGCTCTTGCATAACAAGAAGCACCGACAATAATCATTTTTGGTTTTAAAGATAAAGCTAATTCTTCCAGTTTTTCATAATCAATCAAATGGCTTTCTGGGTCGACACCATAACTAAAAACCTCATAATCACTACCAGAAAAACTCATTTTATGACCATGCGTCAGATGACCGCCATGGTCTAATGCCATTCCTAAAATTCTATCATTAGGTTTTAAGATAGCTCGGTAAGCAGCCATATTAGCACCGCTTCCGGAATGAGCCTGAACATTAGCAAACTGACAGCCAAAAAGCTCCTTAACTCTTTCAATGGCCAACATTTCCGCTTCATCAACATAAAAGCAACCACCATAATATCTTTTGTTTGGGTAGCCTTCCGCATATTTATTAGTAAGAATTGACCCCTGTGCTTTTAGAATTTCTTTGCTTACATAATTTTCAGAAGCAATTAATTCTAAATTCTCGATTTGCCTTTTTTGTTCTTTCTTGATGATCTTAAAAATTTCTATATCTTTATAGCCCAAAAATTTCATCCCCTATCTTATTATTAACCTAATCTAAAATAACATTATGATAAATATTTTGTACATCATCACAATCTTCGATAAGAAGCAGTAATTTTTCAAATAATTTAGCTTCATTTTCCGCTGTTATTTTAATTCTATCTAAAGGTAAAAAAGTAATTTCTTCAGCGAGCATTTCCAAATCCGTTTTTATTTCTGATAAAGCTTGCCGTATTTTATTAAACGATGAGGGATTTGCATAAACAGTTACAATATCTTCTTCTGTTTCAATATCATCAAAATCACAATCTTTTTCCAAAAGTGATTCCATAACTGTTTCCTCATCTAAACCTTTAAAGCTAAAGACCGATAAATGTTCAAAAAAATGCATCACACTACCAGAAACTCCGAGTTTTCCTTCAGCTTTATTGAAAGCCGCTCTTAAATCAGAAATTGAGCGATTAGGATTATCAGTTAAACAATCAACAATCAGTAATGAACTAGCAGGCCCAAAGATTTCATAACGGACACTTTGGTAATTCTCTCCGCCACTGCCCGCTGCTTTTTCTACTGCTCTTTTAATTACATCAGCTGGAATCTGATCTCTTTTAGCTTTTTCAATTACTTGCTTTAATACCTGATTCATTGTCGGATCTGGAACTCCATTTTTGGCTGCTACATAAATTTCTTTACCATAACGAGCATATAACTTACTTTTACTAGCAGATGTCTGCATCATTGATTTTTTTCTGACTTCAAAAGCTCTTCCCATATTATTTCTTCCCTTTTACAAACTTTTTTTGATACGCATCTATTGAATTATTGATAATTTCCAAAGCTTTTTCGCGATCAGCGATTTTTAAACCTGTTGTTTCTTTATGTTCGAGTTGTTTATAAACTTGAAAAAAGTGCGAAACTTCATTAACGATATGTGGTGGTAAATCACTTAATTCCGTGCAATGATTCCAAGTAGGATCCTTAAAAGGAATAGCGATTATTTTATCATCAACTTGATCGGAATCAATCATTCTTACAACTCCAACCGGATAACAGCGAACCATGCTCATTGGCTCCAAATCTTCGCTACATAAAACTAAAACATCTAAAGGATCATGATCTTCAGCGTAAGTTCTTGGAATAAAACCATAATTTGCCGGATAATGTGTAGAAGTATGTAAAATCCGGTCTAGAATAATTAGCCCGGTTTCTTTATCAAGTTCATACTTCTTTTTTGACGCTTTAGATATTTCAATAACCACAATGAAATCCTTATTTTGAATTCTATCAGGGTTGATATCATGCCAAATATTCATTTTAAAACCTCATTTATATTTATTATACATTATTTTCAGGAAAAAATCAAAAAAAACAGCATAGAAAGTTGCCTTTAGCATATCTTTAAACGTACAAAAATCTTAAAACTTTATCAGGAAAGGAAAATACATTATGAAAAATACATATGACCCTTATCGGCAGCCATTTAATCAAGGATTTTTTCCACCACAGCCACCGATGACAGGAATGCCGCAATTACCGCCTTTTATTCCCCCTTTTCCTGAGGTACCCATGCCTAATTCAGGTGGGTTTATGCCACCAATTGCTACGCTTCCGGAAGAGCCTTTTTTTGAAAATTTATTACGATTTAATAAAGGTAAGATTATCACGGTTTACATGAACTTTCACACAAGTCAGTGGGGTTCAAAAATATTTAAAGGCAAACTGGAGGCCGTTGGAAAAGATTATTTTATTGTTCTTGACCTTAACGGCTCATTGAGACAAGTGCTTTTATATGAAAATCTTGATTATGTGACTTTTGAAGAAAACTTAATAACGGGAATAAAAATGTAAAAAAGGAAACAATTCCTTTTTTTATTTTTAGCCCAGCTGAACTATTTAATTACTTTATATTGCATTAATCATAATTATTGTGTCATTATAAAGATAGACATTGTTCTCTAAAATCTTTCCCTAGTATAATTCTCAACATTTCAAATTTATTTCTTACAAAAACCAATATAAGTCAGTATTGTTTTCCTCCTATCCGTCCTTGAATATAAGCGAAAGCGGCATAATCAAAGACACCTTAATTATACCCACTTTTTGCTTATAAAGTCCACTTATTATAGCGGGAAATCCTTTTTTAAGAATTTTACTGTGCTGCCAATGAGACAGATTTGAAGCAGATATCTCGCGCAAATATGCATTAAATTAAGTATAAAGAATAAAAAGAAAAACGGATTTCTCCGTTTAAGCTTTATTAATTGATCCAAAAAGTTCCATTTTTTCTTTTACAGATGCTTTAATTGCATCAAAGCCCGGCTTAAGTAATTTACGAGGATCAAATCCTTTACTTTCTAAATCTTTACCAGCTTCGATATATTTTCTAGTAGCTTCCGCAAATACCAACTGACACTCAGTATTAACATTGATTTTTGAAACCCCTAAAGAAATAGCTTTTTTAATCATATCAACAGGGATTCCTGTTCCGCCATGTAAAACAAGTGGCATACTGCCAACTGCTTTTTGAATCGCGGCTAATGCTTCAAAATCAAGACCTTTCCAGTTGTCTGGATATTTCCCGTGAATATTTCCAATTCCGGCTGCTAACATATCAACACCTAAATCAGCAATCAATTTGCATTCTTCTGGTGAAGCAATTTCGCCTTTCCCAGTAACTCCATCTTCTTCGCCACCGATAGAACCAACTTCAGCCTCAACACTGATATTTTTAGCTTTAGCTTTAACAATAATTTCTTTTGTTTTTTGTACATTTTCTTCGATTGAATAATGTGAACCATCAAACATTACTGATGAAAAACCAGCATTCATTGCTTGAATCGCTCCATCATAAGAACCATGATCAAGATGAACCGCCACCGGAACAGTAATCTTTAATTCTTCAATCATACCGTTAACCATTCCCATAACTGTCTTATAACCAGACATGTACTTTCCTGCACCTTCACTGACACCAAGAATAACTGGTGAGTTATTTTCCTGAGCTGTTAAAAGGATTGCTTTTGTCCACTCTAAGTTGTTAATATTAAATTGTCCTACAGCATAGCCTTCTTTGTGTGCTTTCTTAAGCATTTCTTTCGCATTAACTAATGACATTTTATTCCTCCATTATTTTTAATAAATTATAACATATTTTTTCCAAAAAAGAAAGCAAAACCGCTTTCTTCCGTTATTTACCATCTACTTTAAATCTTTCCATAAACATTTCTGTCGGAAAGCCGATAACATTATTAAGACTACCTGTAAACTTTTCTATAAGCTCTTTAGCCTTACCTTGAATACCATAACTTCCAGCTTTATCAGCATATTCTTCAGTAGCAAGATAATTTAATATTTCAGCATCTGTTAAATTTCTAAAAGTCACAAATGACTCATCATAAAAAATTTCAGTCTGCCCTTTTTTAATAATGGCAACTCCTGTAATGACAGAATGGGTATTTCCAGAAAAATCCTTAAGCATCTGAAAAGCCTCTTTTTTTGTTTCTGCTTTTCCATAAACTTTATTATTTAATACAACAATTGTATCACTGCCAATAATAATATCATCTGGATATAATTTAGCTATTTTATTTGCTTTGATAAAAGCTAAATGAGACGCTATTTTATATTTATCCCAGCTTTCATCAAAAATTTCATCTACCGAAGCTGGTATAATTTTAAATTCTAAACCACAGTTTTCCAGAAGTTTTTTTCTTTGCGGTGAGGCACTTGCTAAAATAATCATAACTTTCCCCTAACAAAAATCTCTTACTTAAGCATCCCTACCCACATCTATGAATTAGCTTAAAGCTGCTTCCTTCCGGACCTGACTTGGTTCACTTCCATAAATTGAATAAGGATGCTTAAATAAGAGACAAATAATTATATCA
>WRBM01000047.1 GCA_009784525.1 Erysipelotrichales bacterium
AAGGGAGAGACTAATATGTCTGTATCCAAGGTATTCATCGATTCTTTTAATAAACTTTTTGAGATCGAGAATAGAATTAAGAGTTTAAGTTCTGAGAAAAGGACAGAAATCAGGAATAAAGAGCCAAAAAAGATAATTGATTCGATCTATAAAAATTTAATAATTTATCGTGATAAGGTGATGCCTAATAGTAAATTGGGTAAAGCTATTAATTATTCGTTAAATCAATGGAGTCATCTGATTAAGTTTTTAGAAGATGAAAGGATTGAGATATCGAATAACAGGGCAGAAAGGGCGATTAAGCCTTTTGTGATTGGAAGAAAAAATTGGTTATTCGCTAATTCAGTTAAGGGAGCTAAATCATCTGAGATACTTTATTCGATAGTAGAGACTGCTAAACTTAATAAGTTAGATATTTATGAATATCTGGTTTATGTGATTGACCATTTTGAAGATTTAAAGGATGAAAGTAAGGTTTATGATTATCTTCCGTTTTCTGATAAACTACCAGAAAGATTAAAAGTCCGAACTTAAGAGTTTGGCTTTTTTAAAGTTAGGCTTGATCTTATATAGGTTGGCCTTTTTCTTTTGGCTAGGTTCGAAATTTTTCTCGCTTACCAATAACGTTGAAATTAAGTTGGAGTTCAAAGATTAATGCAGTTGAAAAACTAATGGGACTAGGGATATTTTCAGTTAATGAATCAAGAGGTGTATTAGGCAGGAGTAGTATTAATATTGATTAGCATTGCTCTTTTTGAATTTAACAGACACCCTCTGTTAAATTCACATCAAATATAGTTGAAAACGTGATATAATACTTGCATGTAAAGAAGCATTAAGGGAGCGATTATTGTGTCAATGTCAAAAAAAAATGACATTTTAATATATCAGACAGAAGATGGGCAAACCAAAATTGAGGTTGCATTTGATGGAGAAACAGTTTGGCTTAATCAATCACAAATAGGAGAGTTATTTCAAAAAGACAGAACGGTAATTAATAGGCATATTAAAAATATAATTGAAGAGGAAGAACTGATAGAGTCAGAAGTAATGACTAAAGTGCAAAAATTGCACTTTAGCCGTCAGAGACCAACACAGCTATATAATCTACAGATGATACTGGCAGTAGGATATCGAGTTAAATCACATCGTGGAATTCAATTTAGGAAATGGGATCAAGTGTTTTAACTGAATATATGAAAAAAGGATTTGCGATGAATGATGAGTTGTTGAAGAATGCTGGAGGCGGAACTTACTTTAAGGAATTACTTGATCGTATCAGAGATATTCGTTCGAGTGAAAAAGTATTTTACCGACGAGTCTTAGATTTATTCGCAACTAGTATTGACTATAATCCAAAGTCAGAAGTCGCAATTGAATTTTTTAAAATGATGCAAAATAACCTTCACTTTGCAGTTCATCAACATACAGCAGCAGAGCGGAAATATGATTTCAATCATAATAGACATTTTAGTTAGTGTTATTAACCAACTGAAATGATTTGTGGTACAATATTTATTAACTCATTATTATAACTTATATCAATAAGTTAGAGCAGTTTGGAAGGAAAGTAGTGGTTTAGTGTCATTGATGTAATATAAGTTTTACGAGATGAATCAAAATTTTGATTTATCGCAAGTACAAACGCAATAAGGGAGATACATATGTTTAATAAAAAACTAGAAATACAATTAAGTATTTTAGTATCAGAGAAACCTAGTTTTACAAGCAGACTACTGGCTATTCATGAGCATCGTAAGCAAACAAGCGCCCTATTCACCAAAATGTGGATAATTTTATGTGTTCCTATAATGTGGACTTTATTAATTTTTGCTGCTTTTGAAAATCTTATAGAAGCTATTATGTCGCTTCCATTCATATTTGTTGCTTCATTGATAGTGACTCTCTCCTGTTTTTCGCTGTGGGGAAAATTTATTAGTTTTGCTCTGCGCAAAAACCTTGTTGGCGGAAGCAGTTTATCGGATGCACGACATAATAGGCGAGTAGCTGAAAGCATATTGCCAGAACTTGAACAGATTGATAGTGATTCTAAAAAGAGAAGTAATGTTATTTTTGTTAAACCGGCACCAAGGAAAGGTCCAGGGAGCTTTGGAAATATTTTCACGAGTGTCCTTGTAATTGGACTTATTTTTACGTTAGCTGGTATAGCACCAATAATATTCTCTATTATGGAGCATGGTTGGACTGGATTTTATCTGGTATATATTGATAATCCGATATTTATCTTCCTAATACTTTTTTTGTTTCTTGGAACTTTGCTTATTGGTACAACCTTATATAATGCGCTTTGGGCGATGAAAATCAAAAAAAGAACGAATGCACTATTTGCTGATGTAAAAAATAGCTAATTTAATCTTAATTTCTTTGTTTTAAAAAAGATAATAGCATACCTAAAAGGAATCATTATATGAAAGCTAATGTAATCAAGAAACACAATATAACTCTGCATGGAACATTGAGAGACCATAATATCATCTTGCGCCCCCTTAGTGATAACGATTTGCCTCTTTTGTATAAGTGGAACAGAGACCCTGAAGTGATTTATTGGAACGAGGGCTCAAATGCAAATGCGGCTAACAACGACGATGAAAATGTGCAATCAATTTATAAAGAAACTTCTAACGCAGGTTATTGTTTTATAATTGAATTTGATGGAATGGCAATTGGTGAATGTTTGCTATGCAAAATGAGTGTAAGTTATATCCTAGAAATATATCCTGTTTCTGCTGATGTGCGGAGAATTGATATTTTAATTGGTGAAAAAACATTTTGGAATATTGGCATTGGCTCCGTGATCGTGCAAATGCTAGTTAATTTTGCCTTCAATTATGAAAAAGCTGATATTATTTATGGCATAACAGGTGATCATAACAAACGAAGCGCTCGGGTATTTCAAAAAAATGGTTTTCACCTCTTTTTAGAATGTTCAACTAATAACAATCCCAAAGAAGATGGCTTGGAGCTTCATTATCGCTTAATACGGGATGAGTACAAAGATCGTTAATATAAAACTAAAACACTATATAACGAATCAAAATACTAGGAATATGGCTAAAATATGCTATCAAAATTGAGCAAAGATAACACGTTTTAAAAAGCTCTTTTTTATTTTTATATTATGAATGAGGTTGATTAAATGAAGAACTTAAAATTATTATTGATATTGCCGAATTTAGAAAATAGTAATATTTTGATTTGCAAATCAAACAAAATATTTACATATTCCGATTTAGTTGAAGAGAATGTAGGATTCGATAATCCTCAAAGTTATAACGATTATTTCAAGGAAATGACAAATATATCGGTCTATCGAAAATACAGTTTTAATACAACAAACTATGCTGTATTTGTTTTTGAGCTAGCAGAGAAAAATTTTTTTACTCCGAATGATGATTTTGAATGGGTAACATATGATGATTTTTTAAGTAACTGTGCAGATGAAGAATTAATGAATATAATCAGAAGTATTGATAAGAATTACAATCATAGTACTAATATGTCCTGGCTTACTTCAAAAGGATTCTCAGCATACTTTTCCTGGCTTAAAGATTATTTAGATAAAAACAATCTCATTATAACTGGTGAGATAAAACAGTTGAAGAATGCCTATGTTTCAACTGTATTTGCGCTTCCAACAAATATTGGCAAACTTTATATGAAAATTCCTGGCAAGATTTTTATTAATGAACTCAACTTTACAAATGCGTTAGGAGAAACGGGATTAATAAAGTTGCCAAATTTTATAGCTTTTGATAAAGAATTAAATATTATTTTAATGACAGATATGCAAGGTTATGATTTATCAGATAAGTCCGAACCAAATATTTATCGAGATGTAATTATGGACTACGCTAAGATTCAAAAGGCATCAATTAGGTATTTGCCGCTTAAGCATAAACATTATGATAGCACTATTTTAACAACCATAAAAAAGTTAGATGGCTTTTCACATAAAGTGTCAAAAGTTCTTCAAGATAGCAAATATGAATTATCCAGGGAAGAATCTGAACAATTAAGTAAAAACATTGAAATTGTTAAACCATTACTAGAACAAATCAATAAAATAGCAATTCCAAACACACTTCATCATGGAGATTTAAGGCCGGGAAACATCAGAGTTATCGATAACGCTTATATGTTTTATGATTGGGCCTGGAGCGGAGTATCACATCCGTTTCTAGAAATAGCCTCTTTTTTACATATAGTTAGAAGGGAATTAAATGAATCAGAAAAAGAAATAATTATTAATCAATATTTAATAGAATGGTTAGATTATGGGACATATGAAGAGCTTAAAGAGGTGTGGGGAGTAATTGCTAGTTTAAAAAATCTGTTTTTTGCGATTATAGATTATGATTGGATTGAATCAATTATTTATGAAAGTGAACATCTAGATTTATTGTCATCTGATTGGTGGCTCTTAGAAAAACGCAGGTTTTATCTGTCTAATGTGATTAAAAGATTTATTCATCAAAACTTTGACATTTAATGAGAGCAACTCCTTAAAAAAGAGAATATCTGTTTAGGCGCATTTCAAACAAATCATAAAATAGTATTTAGGAGTATTGGAACAAAAAAATTAGCAGTTTGAAACAATTGTATATGTTATAGATGCGCCAAAAAATGAAAATATATTTAATTTAATGATTGAGTTTTATCAATCGTTTTTTACACATTGGAACATGTCGAATTTTGTCTAACGAGGTTTGAAAATTTATGTCTAAAAAAACAAAAAACTATGTTATAATTGAGTTGCCAAGGGGAAGCAAATATTTTCTAAAAAAATACAGGAAGGAGTAAAAAATGAATGGAATTTTGTTAGGCAGAAAATAACAAAATGGTTTATGCAACATTAACGGAGGAAGGATTTATGAAACTATTGAGAATGAAAGGAGCTCGGTTAAAGCTTGAGGAAACAAAGTGAAAATGCATTTATGAAAGGCAAGTCGATTCTAAGAATAGGAAAATAATCATGAAAAATTATATCAGTTGCTTTTATTCTTAAGACGACATTCATTAAGTAAAATGAAGATGATAGATACCAAATTTGCTATTAAAATCATGAGAGGTTTTTATTTCATTAAAATGATAGTCCGTAGAGTATAAAAATAGAAAGAAAGGAAGATTAAACATGAAAAAATCAGAAATTAACTAGCTTACATAATATAGCATAGTCAAGCCGGATAGAGCTTGAGTTTTCAAATGTTTATTGTTATAATATTGATAGTGGAGATTATGTAATATTTCTGCATCACAATATAAAATCAAACAGGAGCCAACATGAAAAACATAGTTAAATTTACTATAAAAACAATTAATAAAAAGGAGAATTTATGAAGATATTTTACCAAGAAATCAATCCCGATCTTCTTGAAAAGATTTCCGTTAAGTATGGAAAAGTCGCGGAAAAGCATATCCATACCGAAAGTGGTAGTTATTCACTTGCTGCCATATGTGATAATGTTCTGATAGGTTTTATTTCAACATATACTCGAAACCTCGAACAGCCCATTGCTGAAGAAAAAGATGCTTACATCGATATCATAGAAGTAGACGCTGAGTATAAACGAATGGGTGTAGCCACTGAACTTATTATGCAAACAGAAAAGTGGGCAAAAAATGCTGGATTGCTTCAAATTCGAGCCTGGAGTAGTTATGACAAGGTAGAAGCGATATCTATGTGGCGTAACCTTGGATATGGTTTGTGTCCTGCAAAGATTTGGATTGAGTGGTGCAAGGAAGCAGTTGCGGGTTACTATGTTGTCAAACAACTTAATCCGATTAACCCATATCTTAACATCACTAAATTTATTAGACAAGATTTAGAGGAAACATCGTCAAAAATAATACAAAAGTTTAGGCTTATCCGCGCAAAAGATGGTGTTTATGTCTATAAATGTCTTTATAGTAATGTACCTGCAGTTGTTAAATATTTTGAAAAAGAAGAAGATAGACGTGAGATATTAAACTATCAAATATTAGTCCAACACGAAATCCCAACTATCAAAACTTATGCGCTTGGAAAAGCAATAATTGTTATGGAAGATATATCTATTTCCAATGATTGGCGGCTTGGTGTTGCAGAAGATTTAGAAGATGTTGCTGTAGCAAAAACTCTTGCTCAGTGGTATTTTACATTTCATGAAAAAGGTGCAACAGTTTCTAAACTAGATTCGTTATATTTTGAATTTGCAAACATCACAGAAGAAAGTCTAAAAATGCTAATTCAAAAGTTTCCTGAAGCAAAAGAGGTTTTTCAGTTTATCTTAACTCATTATGATAAATTTCATAAATTGATTTACAAACCTTCTTTCACACTAACATATAACGATTTTTATTGGACAAATTTTATTGTTCGCAAAGATAAAACTGCGGCTTTGATGTTTGATTACAATTATATGGGTAAGGGCTATCGATTTTCCGATCTCCAAAATGTTGGTTCATCTTTGTCAGCTAAAGCAAAGAAGGCATTTGTAGATGAATATAATCACTTATACCTTAAGAAACATGGACATGCACGTAAGGAATCTGAAAAACTCGAGCAAATTATTGACGACGTAGCTTCAACTTTATTTATGCTTTTTGTCGCTTTTACAAAACACGAACAAAATCCAAATTGGGGTCTAGATGCTAAAAAGAAAGCTTTAGATGGGACTTTATTAGCTAAAATGAAAAAGCTTCTTTTATATTTAAGCTAATAATATTAAAAGATAATTCTATATAAATTATTTATATGATGATAAAAAGTTATCAAGAAAGACTTATAGTTTATTTCGATAGTTGAATTTATTAAGAACTTGCTTTTTTCTTTTATTAGTAACCTCTGTGTAAATCTGAGTCGTAGTAATGCTTGAATGTCCAAGAATTTCTTGAACTGCCCGGATATCCGCTCCATTTGCTAGTAAGTTAGTTGCGAATGTATGTCTCAAATAATGTGGGGTAGATTTATCGTTAATTTTGGCGATATTGCGATATTTGGCATAAATATCTTCAATTGCATAAATCGAAATTTTATTATGATAACGATTGGTAAAAACATAATCATGATTCTGAGATAATTCTTTTCTTAATTTAAGCCAACTTTTCAAGCGATCCCAAGTAACTTGCGATGAAATATAGATAAGTCTTTGTTTACGGCCTTTACCATGGATTAGAATTGTATGATCGTGATGAATAATATCACGGAACTGAAGTGAAGATAATTCATGAATTCTTATTCCAGTTGTAATAAGTAAATCTAGGATTGCAGCATCTCTAATATTGATAAACTTGGAAAAAGAGGAAAACTCGCTTTCAAGATTGGCGTCTATAACACTTAAGATTTTGGAGACCTCGCGAACTGTAAGAGTTTTGGGAAGTCGTTTTTCTTTTTTAAAATTTAGTTTTAATTTTGTAAGGGGATTAGTTTCGAAGATGTTTTCTTCAACAAGATAATTATAAAACAAAGATATAGTTACTAGTTTGCGTTTAATAGAAGTATCTTTTAAATTCTTAACAGTTCTTAAATAATTGATATAACTGATCAGATCTTTTGAGACTATCTCATCGCCATCGAAGTTAATGAAGTCATTTAAATCAGAAATATAGGCTTTAATTGTTAAAATTGATAAATTTTTTGAATTTTCGATGTTTGTAATGAAGTTATTGCACAATATTGTTGAATATCTCATATTTTTCTCCTTTGATGTTATCTTTACTCTTTAAAATTCTAACAAAAAAGCTTTAAAATTACAATAAAATCGCTTATTTTAAGCAACTTTGAAAATTGGCTTATAGTGTTAAAATTTAGATAAAGGTTGTTCGTTTAAAATTTTACGAAGTTTGTAGTAGAACATGAAGCCTTTCTTTAATATAAAAGTGAAGAGCTTGTTGGTTTTGGTATTTATCAATGAAGCCTAGGCATAATAAAATTATGGAGGTGAATAATATGGCAGACAGAAAAAGAAAAATAGATAGAAAAATCAGAAAAACAGGAATAGCTTATGTTGATCCAACTAAAAGATATGATTATCCTGACTTGTTAAGCGAAGAATATTCGAGTGATGAGCCAATGCCAATATTAAATCATGATAAATCAAAAAGAAGCAAAAAAATACCAAAATCTTAATAAATATTAACATCTACAGATAAGTCAATTTTGATTTATCTTTTTCTTTATAAAAGGAATGTGATATAATAAAAGGGAAAGCATCATAAAAGAAGGGACTTATTTGTGACTAACGATATTAAGATGAAGATTCAAATCGGTACAATTCCGGAAAATGAATATTATAACTATCGCCTTGATGTAATCTTTGATAGTTATAAATGGGATTTGCAGGCTAATGATCAAAGTACAATTAGTGATAAAGTAGTTTTATTGAATCAGGAAACAATCAATTTTTTAGCTAAGTCGGCTGTTGCTTTATATAATGAAACTATGGCCATGGAAGAAGTGATAAAAAAAAGACCTGATTTAATGTTAAAAATGGGAATTTCACCAACTATGGCTGATGCATTATTTAATTGTCAGTATAATCAAAAAGAGCATCTGCGTCTTATGCGCTTTGATTATCATCCAACAAAAGCAGGCTGGAAGATTTCAGAAGTTAATAGTGACGTACCTGCGGGTTATCCTGAAGCTTCAATCTTACCACAACTTGCGGAAAAATATTTTCCAAAATATCAAAAATCGGTTGATACTGGAAAAATGCTAGTTGATGGATTCCTTCGTATTGCACCAGCAAATTCCCATATTGCTTATTTACACGATACACAAACAGTTGAAGACTATCAAATCTTACATTTTATCGGTGATATGCTTAAAAAACATGGACATGAGCCAATTTATATGAGTCCAGCTGACCTGAAATGGGAAGATAACGAAGCTATCAACGCAGGCGCAATTATGAGATATTATCCTGTTGAATGGTTAGAATACGAAGAGGGTGCTGATTGGTTAAGTTTTATTAATACTAAAACACCTTCCTGTAACCATCCAACTGCCTTATTAACTCAATCTAAACGTTTACCGCTAATTTGGGATGAGTTAAAGCTAGATCTTCCGTTTTGGAAACAATTATTGCCGGAAACAAAATGTTTGAATGATGTCAAAAATGATAATGGCTGGATTCTTAAGCCAGCTTTTGGCCGAGTTGGTGAAGGAATCAATATTCCAAAAGCTGTCTCCAAAGTTGAAGATTCGTTAATTAGGCAAGCTGCCAAAGATCATCCTAATCAATGGGTTATGCAAAAAATGTTTGAAAGTTTGCCAATTGAGGGGTTACATCTGAGCTTAGGTGTATTTGTTATTGATGGTAAGTTTGCTGGACTATATGGAAGAACAAGTAAATTGCCAAGAATCGATTCAGAGGCTAGCGAAGTACCGGTTTTAGTGAAAAAGGAGAGTTTATAAAATGTATAGTAGGAAAGAATTATTTAGTATTTGGGCGCCAAAAGATGGTTTTGTCTGGACAAGATATGCAAAGCCCGCGTTGTTTGTTCATGCTGAGCACGTTAGAGCTAAATCTGTTACTGTTGCCAATATTCCTTCAGAAATAAAGCAATTTAGTGACGGAAAAACAGCAATCATTGCGGATTTACCAGGAGATGAGAGTATCTTGGTTGGTTTGGGGCTAATTAAAAATGGCTATAGACCAGTTCCTTTATTTAATGGTATCCATGAGACTAATACAGGTAGATTATCTAGTATAATTGATAATACACCGATTATTAATGCTTTAGTTGGAGGCGCCAATATAGTAGAATCTGCGATTATTGCGAATGATGCTCCACCTGTATTTTTATTAGATTCCAATCGTAATAAAGAAGTTTCAGAAACAGAAAATTCATTTGACAATCAATGGAGTGTTGACTTTGATGATTTGCCAAATGTTGAATATATGCGAAGACAAGGCATAAGAAAAATTTTGATTTGGACTTCTGGTAAAGTAAATGATGATTTAATTCCTATTCTTCAAGCTTATGAAAGTGTAGGTATTGAGGCAGTGATTTATGATGTAAGCCAAAATGTCAATAATGCACCAATTGCTTTTTTGCCAATTGACGTTAGAAAAAGAGCACATAATAATCAGTTTAATTCTAATAATTCTCAAGCTGAGGTTCCTGTTGTATCAACTAAAACCAGAGAGGCTGTCCGAAAATTTGAAAATGCTAGAATTGCTTTATTATTAGTTGTGATTGTAGCAATTATTAATTTAGTTGGAATGTTTTTCATTAATGAAGAACCATTGATTTGGACAACACCAAGTATTATGTGGATGACATATTTATGGATTAGTGAACTTTCTGGTGATATTATTGCACTAACATCAACATTAATATTTTTTCTTTTATTCTTGTTTTCCGCAAAGAAGCATGCTTTATTTGTTATAGCCTTTATGTTCTTTTTGATAGACGTCATTGTTTTTTCTGTTTATGCAATAAACTATGGGATTCCGGCATTTACAGGCTATTCAGTTTTATATGGATTGTTAGTATTTGGCTTGCCGTTAGTATTTTTAATTTTTCTAATTGAGGGTATGGTAGGTTATAAAGTTGTTGCTAAACTGAGTGCGGAAGAATACCAATTAGCTCTTGATTCAATTGATGGAATTTCATCTGTTGGTTTTAGAAGAAGGCGTAGAAGATTCTTTCGCCCTTATCGAGGCTTTCGTGGATATGGCGGAACCGGTAGGTGGGTATCGTGGTAGAGGTTATGGAAGCGGTGGCTTTGGAGGTTAAAAGTAATATTACAAGTATAAGTTTGCCGCACACACTAACAAGCATTGTAATTAGCACTTTCGCTAATAATTTAAGACTAAGGGGAACAATTACCGTTTCCAAGTAATGAAATATCAGTAGGATTCTTTGCTTTTCAAAGATAGGAAATTCAACATTCAATATTCTGGGTAGAACGGCGACACAAAGTGGATGTCATCAGCATTAGAATTCTCATAACAGATAGGTAAGATTTAATAACACCATATGTCACATGAATTTATAGTGGTTGGAAATGTTAGGATTTGTCAAAGATGCGACACAGTGTTGCAAATAAATATGATAGTCCCTGTGCTTGTTAGCGGTATAAGGAATAATAATTCAAGTATTTTAGATGACTGGTTGTATCATCAGGCTTCAAGCGATAATGATTGGCAAACGTCAAGAGCTTACTTATTTTTAGCAGCTAACTCAACACTTGAAATACTTTTAATACGGGACTAAAAGTTTGCTTTCAAAGAAATGGAGTCAATTCAAGTAGGATTTTAGTAACGATTTCAGCATGTAATAAATAGTATGCAAGAAAGGGGAATTTGCTTGTATAAAAGAATTATTGCTGTTTTAGCAATATTGTCTATCAGCACTTTAGTACTTGGAGGATGTAATAGGGGAAATACGTTCTTTGATTCTCGTATTCAAAGTGATACTGTTCAGGATGGAAAATATATTTTGACTGACCAAGGATTGAGAGAGAGAACGTTTATTTGCTGGAAGTGTTAGATGTTCTTCTGGTAATCATGCAGATATGCCAGATTTCAGAGATAGCTTAACGGCTTTAATAGAAAAAGATCTAATCACTATTAGTCAAAGAACATTTCAGTTTGAGCGTATAGGTAATTATTATAGAGGTGTTGACGAAATATTGGGAGCTGTGATATATTTTTCATTTGATGGTGACATCCTAAATGTACTTTTAAGAAACTTTGGTGTATTTAATAGAATGAACTTACAATTTGAAAGAGTAAATATCTAACAATAATTTTTAAATTAAACGGAAAAAAATTATGAGGCATAAAAAATTAATAAAAAGCTATTAAAATCCCTGTAATAAGCATTTTATGGTGATGATAATTGCAATAATAGCTGGTCAATTTCAAGTTTAAGCAATAACTGAAAATATTCAATATTATTTTAAACAAAAACTTAAGAGAACGAGAATAGATAGTAGTTTAACTTGAAGGAACAATATTTGGTCTCGCATGTGTAGTAGGTATACTAAAAACAGAAAATAGAAGCAAATCCGAAGTGGTTGCTTCTTTTCTTTTTCTTTAAAAACGAAACTCATTGATTATGCAGTAGATGATTCAAATGATGAGGAACAAGGAATAAAGACAAAAGATATGAGCTTTGCCATAATGGTGAGTTTGTGCTATTGGTTGAATTAGTAAGGCATGAATACTGTAGTTTTCGCTGCTGCATTTCTAAAAATATTTAAGAAGTGAAAATTTTATCAGTACTTGTCCATAATTGTATTATTAAGTAAACTTATCAGATAATAAAAATGGAGGTGAACGTAATGCCAGAAAAAAAGAAAAAAAATTCAAAAATGGGACCAAAGAGTTATGATAATAGAACTCAAAAAACAGGTAAAGTGCCAAACGAAGAATATTCAAGTTCAATAGTTTGTGATAGTTGTGGTGAAGAGTACGCTTGTGATTGTCAATCGAGTGGTTCTCTAAGTAAAGCTAAAAAAAGCAAATAATAGAAAAGAAAAGAACGTCATTCTCTGATAAAATTCAATCGAAGAATGACGTTTTTATTCATTAAGAATTTCTATTTTTAATTTATAATAATATTTTTTACTTGAATATTATGTTACACACGCACATAAAGGAGAATTTTGCTCAAAATCATTCTCAAAAACATAGTTTTATTTGCTTTATCTAGAACGTTTTCTCAAGCTAAAAAAAGTTTAAAATAATCCTTGTTTTTACTGGCTTTTAGTGCTATAATAATCTCATATTCTTAACAAGAATCGAGGTGAAAAATGAGCATCTTGGAAAGAGGGATAATCGCTTATTCCAGACTAAGACAGGAAAACTTATTAATTCAGATATTAATGCCAGTTTAAATATAATGGCAAAAAGTAAACCCAAAGACGATGAAGTAATTCAGAGTTTGAGGAATAGCGGTCTAACAGCACCT
>WRBM01000048.1 GCA_009784525.1 Erysipelotrichales bacterium
CTCTCAGGTGATATTGATTAGAGGAATAATCAGTAGTGACTATAGCGGTTTAATCAACAATCTGGCTATTGTTAATAGTGATACTTTTGATCCGAACTTTCTTGATAATATTTCACAGGCAAACGTGAATGTCTCGCAAAAAATTGCGGATATGGCAATAAAAAAAGCAAGTAATCTTAGCGAAGTGACATTAGGCGAACAAATAATTTATACTTTATCTATCAATAATTTAGGACCTGATAATGTTAGTGAAGCAATTTTATATGATAATTGTATTAATTTGACTGATCCGGAATATTCAGTTGATAATGGCTTGACCTGGCTAACTTGGAATGCTAGTTTAAACATGGGGGCTATAGCTGTTAATGAGTCTTTAATAGTATTGCTTAGAGGTATTGTTTCAGCAAATGAAAATTTCTTAGTAAATACAGCTAAGGTTTTAGCGGAAGCTTTTGATCCTGATTTTCTGAATAATAGTGATACTGTAGTAGTTTCAATAAAAAAAGAACTCGCAGATATTTCTGTTAATCATAGTGCTTGTTCGCCCTGTGTCAGAAATTGTGAACTTGTTTCTTTTGTGATATTAATTAGTAATGCTGGACCTTCTGAGGCGATTAATGTGCTTTTAACTCATAAACTGCCTAAAGAAATAATTAATCCAGAATATTCAGTTGATAATGGCAAATGTTTTAATAAATGGTTTGGAAACTTTCATTTTCCGATTATAAACGCAAACACTGTGAAAATAATTCATATCAGAGGCAAGGTGTATGCTAATCCAGGTTGTATTATAAATAGTACTGCATATGCTTATGCGGATACCGAAGACTCTAATTTAGGTAATAATAAATCGACTATTTCCTTAATGGTTGCGAAGCGTTTAATTCCTGATAGTAAATGTTGCTAAACAAAAAAATGATAAATCAAATTTAAGCAAGGCATTTAGCTTTGCTTTTTTGTTTGACTTTAAGGATAAAAAGTTTTATAATATGACTATCAATGTCATATTATAATGAGGTATATAAATGAAAAGTGATCGCTTGTTTGAAATAATCTATCTGCTTTTAAATAATAAGCAGACAACGGCAGCTTATTTAGCTGAAAATTTTGAAGTTTCTCAACGCACGATTTATCGGGATATTGATACTCTAACTTTAGCAGGCATCCCGATTTATACAGAAAAAGGTAAAGGTGGTGGCATTAGATTACTGCCGGATTTTACTTTAAATAAATCTTTATTAAATGAAAAGGAACAAAATGATATTCTTTCCGCTTTACAGAGTATTTCTAAGATAAAAGCTGCTAATACGATGCCAGTTATCCAAAAACTTTCGGCTCTATTTAACAAGAAAACAGAAAATTGGCTGGAAATTGATTTTTCCGAATGGGGCTCAAGCGATGAAAAAGTATTTCATAGTATAAGAACAGCGATTCTAGAAAAGAGAATTGTGCATTTTGATTATTACAGCACATATGGTGAAAAAACAGAGAGAAGTCTTGAACCAATTCAGTTATGGTTTAAAGCCCGGACTTGGTATGTAAAAGGCTATTGTTTAACAAAACAAGATGTCAGGATATTTAGATTAACAAGAATCAGGAATATCAGATTATCGATTGATTATTTCTTAACCCGTGATGTCTTCGCAATTTCAGAAAAACCAAGGAACGATAAATTCGTTAAACAAATGATAAAAATTGTCGTGCGGATTGCGCCAGAAATGGTTTATCGGGTTTTTGATGAATTTGGTGATGCTCCAGCAGAAAGACAAGAAGATGGAAGTTATATTGTGACAGTAATCTGGCCGGAAGATGAATGGGTATATGGGACTATTCTTTCTTATGGTGAATATATTGATATATTAGAACCAGAGCATGTCAAAGAGATTGTTAAAGAAAAAGCCCAAAAAGTCATAAAAAAATATTCATAATATGACATAGGTTGTCATTTTTCGTATTATATAATGGTAGCTAGAGGCATAAAAAGAAATGTCCTAAACAAACTGGGAAGGCAAAAATATTTTTGTCAGCTATTAACGAAAAAGGAAAGAGAACTATGAGAACTAAATATCTATATAAAGAAAGTTTTGCGGTAATCGGCAAGCTGGGGCAAGGCCCGGCTAACAATCCAATGACCTGGATTTTACCACTTTGGGAAGTAGCCACTGCTAATTTTTTGGAGATAACGGCTTTAGCTAAAAAAAATGAACTTGGTGAACCTCTTATCTGGGGGGCAATGAATGATAACAAGGAAAGTAATAAGCGCTGGGATGAAAGTGGTAAATATTTGGCAGGCGTTGAAAGTGAAATTGCTGCGATAGCACCTCAAGGTTGGACGAAATGGCAAATTCCGGCTCAGACTTATCTTGTCCTATCCATTTCTATGCAGGAGTATCCGGAAGCTTATTTGCGCTTTAGCAAAGCTTTAAAGCAATTAATAATAGGAACAATTCATGAATTTTATCCAAAACCAGGCAATCCTAGTCTTGTGGATTTATATATTCCGCTGGCCAAAGGTCAATTAAGCTTTTGTCAGTCCTGTTTTATGCCAATTGATGATTTTTTGAAGTTTGGCACTGAAGCAGATGGTACGATTAATAATGACTATTGTTGTTTCTGTTATAAAAATGGAAAATTTACAACTGAACAGACTTTTGAGCAGTTTGTTGAAGCTAATATTCCTTTTTGGCGAGACAATAACTTAAATAATGAAGAAGCAAAACAGTGTATCCTAACAATTTTTCCGACTTTAAAGCGCTGGTCAGAATAAATTGTTTTGATTAATGAAAGCGAGGTGAGAAGATGGGACTTAACGAAATTGTAAAGCAATTTGCAGAATCAGGCTGGGATTTAATTGATAAACCGGCAAAAGAGTGGTTAGAAAAAAATGATGATAACTCCAAAGCGGCTTTAGTTAAAGCATTAGAAACAGCTGAAAAAGAATGCGGAAGTTGCGGATGTAGCTTTGATTCGCTTTATAAAGAAGCATTAAGTGCGTTAAAATGAACATAATATAAATAAACTATTAGGATAAGTTTGTGCTTATCCTTTTGGCAATTTTAAAATAAAAACACTTTCTGCTTGAAAAAATAAAAAAAGTGTTGACATTTTTGGACGTTTGAGTAAAATGAATATGTATTCAGTTTATTGGTGTGAAAATCATAAATGCAAGGAGCGTTTAGATGAGCAGAACTAAAGAACCAAATGAAAAAAATGCAACAAATAACGAAAGATAAGATTCTTTCGTCAGCTTTTATCTGTTTTCAGAAAAAGAATTCAAAGCTACTAATGTCATGGAAATTACTAATCGAGCGTAAATTAGTGTTGGTTTGATTTATAATCATTATCAGACAAAACTTAATATTTATGAAGGATTAGTAAAAGAGGCAATTAGGTATTTAACTGAAGAGCGGAAAATGCTCTTTTTTGATGCCAGTTCATTAGAGATAATCACTCGTTTTACAGATGAAGTTTTAGCTGAGATGGCTGTTAGTGATGAGTTTTCCCGATATATGTTGATTTTATTTCAGCCTTTAATTGTTAAAAGAAGCTTTGAATGGTTAGATGATTTTTACGATTATTCGAAAAAATTTCTTGAAGATTTTTCTAAGTTAATTGAAGCAGGAGAACAAAACGAAAATAAATTTCCGTTACGGGAATGATGCCCATTCTTTATAAGAAATTACAGTGTTACTTGTAATCTTATAGGTGCTGTTAGACCGCTATTCCTCAGATTTTGAATTACTTCATCGTCTTTGGTTTTACTTTTTGCCGTTATATTTAAACTGGCTAATATCTGAATTAATAAGCTTCCTGTCTTAGTCTGGAATAAGCGATTATTTCTCTTAATAAGACCACTCATTTTCACCTCGATTCTTGTTAAGAATATGAGGTTATTATAACACTAAAATCTAGTAAAAACAAGAATTATTTTAAATTTTTTTTGGATTGAAAAAATGTTCTAGATAAAGCAAATAAAACTATGTTTTTAGGGTTAAATTTGAGAAAAAAATCTCTCACATACGCGTGTATAATATACATAATATTAAGTATAAATATCTTTATAAGATGAAAAATAGAAATTCCTAATGAATAAAAAAAATGTTGACATATTATATATTGTATAGTATAATGGTTTTTGTCTCTAATAGGATACATTGTATATTATATAATGTTAAATATAATTATTAAGGAAAAAGAGGTTTGAAACAATGATTAAAATGTTTAAAAGGTTAAAGAAAAAAGATTGGCTATTAATGCTAGTGGCTCTTGTCTTTATTGTTGGTGGTATTTGGATGGATTTATCTATTCCCACTCATTTAGGCAATATCACTAGATTAATAACTGATCCAACCGCTGGTGGTGCAATCGGTGATGTTTGGCGCGAAGGCTTATTTATGATGCTTTTTACCATTGGTTCGGTACTCTCGATGATTGTGATTACTTTATGTGCGGCTAAAATTTCATCCTCGCACGCAAAGACGTTGAGAAAAGATGTTTATGAAAGAGTTGGCGATTTTGCGGTAACAGATGTTAAGAAATTTTCCATAGCTTCTTTGATTACTAGAGGCACAAGTGATATAGATATCGTCAGAGTATTTATTGCGATGTTTGTGCAAATGATTATCCGCGTTCCTATTTTGGCTATCTGGGTATTGTTTAGAATTCAGGGAACTAATCTTTCTATTGCGATGGTTATGGTTGCTGGTTTAGCCGCAATTATCGTCATGGCTATCTTTGTAGTCTTATTCTGTTTACCAAGGTTTAAAAGAATCAGGGAAAATACCGATAGATTAAATTTAGTAGCTAGAGAAAATCTAACTGGCATGCGAGTTGTTAGGGCTTATAATGCCAAAGATTTTCACGAATCTAAGTATAATGATGTTAATCATAAATTAGCTAAGGATAATTTATTTATTAATAATGTTATGGGGTTATTATTTCCTTATATCACAATTGTTTTTTCAGGTCTGACAGTTGCGTTATTCTGGGTCGCATCACATTTAATTGATTCAGGAACAATCAGTGTTTTTGAAGGACCGGATTTTTTTGCGGATACAATGGTTTTTATGCAGTATGCTTTTCAGGTTTTAGGAGCGATAATGATGTTAATTTTTGTTCTTACATTATTGCCTTCAACTTTAGTCGCTGTTAAGAGACTAAATGAAGTTTTAGAAACAAAACCGATGATTAGAGATCGTACAAATCAGAATATTGGTTTAAAAAAAGCCTTTAATGAAGATGGAACAATCACTTTTGAAGATGTGGAATTTAAATATCCACAAGCTTCGGATTACGTTTTAAAGGATATTAGTTTGTCAGTTAAAAAAGGACAGACTGTTGCCTTTATTGGTTCAACAGGTTGTGGAAAATCTTCGCTTATTAATTTAATCCCTAAAATTGCTTTTCCATCAAGCGGGAAAGTATCTATTGGCGGTATCGACTTAAAAGAAGCAAGATTGGAAGAAATCAATGATTTAGTTGGTTATGTCCAACAAACAGCTACATTATTTACCGGAACAATCAGAGAAAATCTTGGTTTTGGGTTAGTAGAAGGTCAGACACCAAGTGATGAAAGTATTGAAAAAGCCTTAAAAGTTGCGCAGGCTTATGATTTTGTTACAGAAATGGGCGAAGGCTTAGAATCTAAAGTAGAACAGCGCGGTAAAAACTTTTCTGGTGGTCAGAAACAAAGACTTTCAATTGCGAGAATTCTAGCGAGAAATCCAGAAATTATCTTATTTGATGATACTTTTTCAGCACTTGACTATAAAACTGATTTAGCACTTAGAGAAGCTATCAAAGCAGAGTATCAAGGCATGACAATGTTGATAGTAGCACAAAGAATCGGAACAATCAGAAATGCGGATTGTATTTATGTTATGGATAAAGGCAGAATTGTCGGTAGCGGAAAACATGATGAATTATTAAAAAGTTGTGAAGTTTATCAGCAGATAGCGGCTTCTCAGCTTTCTGAAGATGAATTAGCAAAGGAGGGTGTGTAAAATGGAACAGATGCAAACTCAAGAAAATTTAGAAGAAATGAAAGTAAAAGAAAAAAATGATACGTTTATGAAAGTTGTTAGATATACCAAAAAATATCATCCGTTCATTATTATTTCTTTAGCCTTTGCGATTGGAGCCGTCTTTATTCAATTAATCGCTCCTAGCTTAGTCAGAGATATGACAAACTATATCTTAGAGGGTATTGGTATTGGTTTTGTGACTGGTGAATATAGTACCCATGCTAATGTTGTCAGAACTGGTGTTACTTTAATTATTTTGTATAGTGTTATGTTTGTGATTTTCTATATTCAGCAAATAACGATGGCTAGGGTATCAGTTAAGGTTTCTCTTAATCTAAGAACGGATATGGGAAGAAAGATTAATCGCTTGCCGTTATCTTATCTGGATTCCACTCAGGTAGGGGAAAATCTTTCCAGAATCACTAACGATGTTGACTCCTTAACCAGAAGCTTAAACTGGTCAGCTTCAGCGATTATTACCGCAACAGTAATGATTATTGGTTCACTAATCTTTATGTTTGTTAATCAATGGTTAATGGCTTTAACAGCTCTTGGTTCAACGATTTTTGGTTTCTTTTTAATGGGTGTTATCATGGGTAAAGCTCAAAAATACTTTGTTGCCCAACAAGCAGAGCTTGGTGATATCAACGCCCATACTGAAGAATATTTTACTGGTCATACAGTTTTAAAAACCAATAATGCCAGAACGAGAGTTTCAGGCGCATTTGACACAAAGAATCATAAACTATATAATTCTTCATGGAAAGCGCAATTTTATGGAGGATTAATGATTCCTTTAATGTTTTTCTTAGGAAACTTGGCCTTTGTGACGGTATCAATTGTTGGTGGTGTTTTAGCCTTTAACGGAACTATCACTTTTGGGGTTATTATTGCCTTTATGTTATATGTTGATTTATTTACTAGACCACTTGGCGATATTGCGCAGGCCATGATGGAAATGCAAACGATGAATGCGGCGGCTAAACGGATTTTTGAACTTTTAGAACAACCGGAGATGTCAGATGATGAAAGTTTAGAGTCAATTGATCATTCTGAAATAAAAGGTGACGTTCAATTTAAAAATGTAAAATTTGGTTATAATGAAGATACGCCAATTATTCATAATTTCTCAGTAGATATTAAAGCCGGCAGTAAAGTTGCGATTGTTGGTCCGACTGGCGCTGGTAAAACGACCTTAGTTAATCTATTGATGCGTTTTTATGATATCGGTGGTGGTGATATCACTATTGATAAACAATCAATTTATAAATTAAGAAGAAATGATGTTGCTTCATCATTTAGTATGGTTTTACAGGATTCCTGGATATTCAATGGAACAATAAAAGAAAATTTACTTTATAATATGAACATTCCTAAGGAATTAGAAGAAACTATACTTGACCAGACTTGTAAAGCAGTAGGAATTGATTATTTTATCAATACTTTGCCAAATGGCTATGAAACAGTTTTAGATGATAATTCAGACGTATCTGAAGGTCAGAAACAATTACTAACTATTGCCAGAGCTATGATTAAAGATGCGCCATTATTAATTTTAGATGAAGCTACGGCCTCAGTTGATACGAGAACAGAGTTAATTGTCAAAGAAGCTATGGACAAATTAACTTCTGACAGAACAAGTTTTATTATCGCACATCGCTTATCAACTATTAAGAATGCTGATATGATTCTGGTAATGAATAAAGGTGATATTGTGGAAAGTGGAACTCATGCCGAGTTACTAGAAAAAGAAGGGTTCTACGCTGAGCTTTATAATTCACAATTTACTAACTAATAATAATAGAATTCGCTGCAAATTGCGAATTCTTTTTTGGTTATTTTTATAATTTACAAATTAGTAAATAAACTGAGATTAAACCATTCTAAACAGTTAAATATTTGCGATTATCATATATATATTTAGAATAATTGTTGTTACCTCTATCTTGGTTTTCTAAATTAAAATATTTCACTTTTAAGGTAGCAAATTAGAACAAATTTTGAATTATTAGAAAAAGATGGGAAAAATAATCCTTAAAAGTTGGGAATTGTAGTAAGTCGAAGTTCTTAATGGTACTAACGGGATTGAATTATGCTTACCGTAGTCCCGATAGGATGCTTGAGAAATTAAAATTGCTTAATAAAAGAATTCGCCCTATCTACAGCGAATTCTTTTTAAAATGATTTATATGCTTTTTTCGTTTAACGACTCTCTAAAGAGTAATTTAGAATATTCTGATTAGTAAAATTAATAATATAGCTATTAGAAGACTTAACAGTGTTCCCACAAGATATTTTTCTGCGAAATCTTTATTTTCTAGTTGTTTAAAACGAGCTATTGATTTTGCGGTAATAACTAACGCAATGGAAGTATATAAGCCCATAATACCTAGGGTTATAATAACTAAACGTTCGAGCATGCCAATGACTGAACCCATTCTTTTTTCAATTTGCTTTTTTTCCAGTTCGATTTTTTCTGCTTGTGAAAGATGTTCAGCTTCCAAGTTATCAAGACATTCCATTTCCTGGCGATTAATGAAACTAAAGAAATGGCGCACAAATATTGAGCTTGGTGTTAAGGCAATAATATAAGTTAAGATAATTACAGCTATTCTTTGTAGTGATATATCATGCCCAATAAAATCCCTTATAGTATCAATTAAACTTAAACCTAGCGAATTTAATTCATTAAAAAAGCGGGAGATAAAGAATAAGATGCCAATATGCAAAAACTGATCAAACAGAAACAAAAGGAATTTAAAGGATTGATTTTTAGTTAACTTATCTAATTTTATCTTAGTTAAATCAATCAAAAAATGGGAGATACCTATTGAAACAACAATAAGTAAACTTTGCCAGATTGAAGCAAACCAAATAGTGGCTAAAAGAATAGAAAGGGAATATAAAAAAGAATGCAATATATTTATGCTTAAGCGCTTCTTTTTCTGTTCACAATGGTTTTCTGTCTGAACAATAAAGTCACCAATAAAATGAAAAATTAAAAATAAAAGTAAAATTTGCATATTAAACCTCCTTTAATTTAGTAAGAAGTAAAGCAGTCACGATTTCTAGTTTTCTGATTTCGTTAAATTTTCCTTTAGCGACTATTTGCCTGATATTTTCTCTGGAAACCTCTAACAAAGCCGCAACATATTCATTCATTGATTTCAAAAAGGGATCTTTAGAAAAAGTTTTTTTACAGGCTATCGTATCAAAATAAGGGAGAATATTTTTAATTAAATTAATAAAGATATCCATGTTTTTTTCGTAATCTTTGATAGTAGTATATTTACTAATTAGAGGGGTTATCTTTTGTAAGTAACTTTCTATATTGCAGGAACTATCTAAATAAGGAAAGATAGAACGGAAGAAAAATTGAATTTCCTTTTGTTTTTTCGTTTGCATATTTTCTAAAATATAGATTGTCTGTAACATTTGATTTACAATTAAATTATTACTTTGGTCTTCAGAAGAGATTATGATATTGTAATTACTTTTTTTACCGATATCTAATCCTTCCGCAGCCCGATGAAAAGCTTCACCATCTAGAAAATTAACATTATCAATGTATTCTTTATTATTTGGATTCACATCATTAATTTTCCCGTAGCCGACGCTGCCTCTTATTTCAAAAGGATAAAGCAAGTTTTTAAGAATGAAGAAACATTTAAGGGCTTCTGAAGTATCTAGAAACAAACCTTGAATCGAATCTCCACTGGAAAAAACTAGTTTTTTTTCTAATTTTAGCGTTAATAAAGAGTTAACTATTTCAATAGCTAATGAAATTTGATCCTGGCATTGCATTCTTTCAGATTCGCTTAATTCACGTGAGTTTTTGATATCAATTAGAAGAGCCGCAAACATATACTTATCACCTAGTATTTATTATATAATAGATTTGTCGATTTTGCAAGCAATTTCGCTTGTTTTTTATTTTTGCAAGTTATTTTACTTGTTTGTCTATTTAGCAAGTTGATTGACTTGCGAAAAATTGAGGTCGAGATTATAAAGGAAAAGTGTCTTTGTATAATGTTAAATGCAAGCATTTTTACTTGATTTATTAGCTAATCCGTAGTAAAATATATTAATAAAAATTTAAATTTATTAAGTAGTGATTCGAAGCATTAATTAAAAAAAGTGAGGAGGCTAGTCATTATGGAAAATCAAAATATTGAATGGAAGTCAAAATGGGAAGAAGATTGGCTGAAATGGATATGTGGATTTGCTAATGCACAAGGCGGTCGACTTGAAATTGGCAAAGATAATAACGGTAAAGTTATCGGGCTAGCTAATCCTCAAAAACTTATGGAAGATTTACCTAACAAAATAAAATCTATCTTGGGAATTATTCCGACTATTACTCTCCATCTTGAAGCTGACTTAGCGTATATAGTTGTAGAAGTAATGCCTTATCCAAATCCTATTAGTTATCGAGGCCGATATTATCTTCGTTCTGGCGCCACATTACAAGAATTAACAGGTTTCGCTTTAGATGAGTTTATTATGCGTAAATACGGTCGTACATGGGATTCTGTGCCTGTAGCTTATGTAAGTGCAGTCAATTTAGATATTATTGCATTTAGAGAGTTTCGTAAAAAAGCTTTAGCACGCCAACGACTTAATAAAGAAGATTTAGACATAACGGATGAACAACTTTTAGAAAACCTAAAATTAATAGCGGATGGTGGTTATCTGAAACGAGCCGCTATAATGCTTTTTCATGAAGATCCAGAGAAGTGGATTACGGGAGCATACGTGAAAATTGGCTATTTTAAAACTGATGATGATTTGGTATTTCAAGACGAAGTCCATGGACCATTGATCACGATGCCAGATAAGGTTGTTGAGCTTATTTATGATAAATATCTAAAAGGTATTATTAGTTATAGAGGTTTACAGCGATTAGAAACGTATCTTGTCAGTAAAGATTCATTACGAGAAGCAGTTCTAAACGCTATTGTTCATAAAAATTACGCTACCGGAATACCTATTCAAATTCGTGTTTATGATAATAAAGTGATTATATTTAATCCTGGATCCTTGCCTGATAATTGGACTTTGCAAGATTTAATGACTATTCATACATCTATGCCTCATAATCCAAATGTAGCAAATGGATTTTTTAAAAGCGGAATGACTGAAGCTTGGGGGCGCGGCATCGAAAAAATCATAAAATCTAACATTGATGCAGGAAAACCTAGACCTAAGTTTGAGATTATTGGTGAAGGCATTGGTTTTCGTATTATATTTAATAGCTATAACGACGTTGTAAAAGACAGTGTAAAAGACGGTGTAATTTTTGATTCCAACGGCACTCAAATTAAGATTTTAGATCTAATGATCGAAAACCCAAGAATTACAATCAAAATGCTATCAGAAAAAATTGGTATTAATGAAAGAAATATTTATAATAACATTGAAAAATTAAAACATTTAGGCGTAGTTATGCGTGCGGGGGCAGATAGA
>WRBM01000049.1 GCA_009784525.1 Erysipelotrichales bacterium
ATGAGTGGCTTTACTACTGTAGTCCACAAACCACTCTCTACTTTAGCTCTCAAAGTAAGCACCGCCTGTGCACTTTCTACACTCCAACGCATCCCCGATTGTTTCAGCCTTTTTTGCAGGATTACTTTATTCGCACTTTCAATCGCTCCACTCCCAATATAATAACCCTTCTTTATGTATTCACGATAGTTTATCTTATCTCTATTGTTTCTCAGATATGTCTTTAAATTAACTACGCTTTCATCAATCTTTTTAATTTTATCAACTTCAGAAATTGCTTTCTCGATTTGATTTTTCTCAATATACTTTATCATCTTCTCACGCCACGGTTTATATCTTTCTTCATTATTCCTAAAGATTGATTTACCAAAGTTATAAATATTTTCTATCAAATGATACTTATCAAGAATCTGTATGGCATCCGGAAATATCTCTTCGCACATATTCCTTATCCATATCGCTCCATCACTTAAGATAATCGTTTCTTCATATTTTCCATATCCTTGATTTATTGCGATTTGATATACGAATTTCGCAAAGTCAGTGGAAGATCCTATATACGCTGTATATTCTTTCTTTATTATTCGATAACCATTCTTTTCAGAACTTCCTCGTTTAATTACATTTATACTCGCAAAAGACATCGCTAATTTATTTTCTCGCCAGCCAGAGCCATTTTTATCTTCAACTCTTGTATTAATCGCTGCTCCGTCTATCATTATATAAAGACTTCCTTTAGCTCTTTTCTTTCCATATTCAATCGAACTTGTAAGATTTCCTTGTGTCTCTAAAGCAATATTAAAATCATTTTGATATACAAACTCGCCTACATAAACCGTTACCTCTCTTACTAATGTTGTGCTAATTTCATATCCCAGTTTCTTTTCCAGTTCTATTGAAGCTGATTCATAAGAAAGCATTAGTTGTCCCATATACGCTACTTCAAGCATTGTCGCCTTTGTCATTTTAAATGGCAGTCTGTCAATTTGAAGTAATTCATCTAATGGCACTATTTCCGGCTTTTCCTTAGCCACATCATAAGGTAATGTTCTACTTAATAATGTCCTCTTAATTGAAAGAATACCATTCAAAGTCATTATTCTTTTCATCCTTTTGCGTTTGATTATTAAACCTGAAATTAGTTCTTTTTTTTGGCAATAATCTTTTTCTCATCAAAAGAAGCTATTACTTCATTTACTGTATCAATAACCATTTTATGAGAATCTTCATTAAATCTCGTCATGATATCTTCAATTGTATCTATTGTAAAATCTTCAGTATCGCTTTGTTTTTCAAGGCTATCAATAAACGCATCGGCTTTTTGATTTAGTTTTTCTTTGATTTTTCGTTTTAATTCCTCGGTATTTTTAATCATAGTTCTTTACCTCGCTGTATAAAACTATTTTATCATACTTTCAAAAATACCCCCGAAAAAAAATTACACCCCGCAGATTGATAGCTTATCTGATAAATAATTAGATTATTTTTCCTGTAAAGCAGCTAATTCTTGTTCAAGTTTTTGTAAAACTAGGTCAGTATTTTCTTGGTTCAGATTGGATATACCCTGATTTGCACTTATAATTTGCATTGTAACCATAAGGCTTAATTTTTTCATTTGTGTATCTGTCATAAAATCACCTCCTGATAAAAAATTCTATGGCTTTTATTAAATGTTACTTAACCTGGTTCGTTTTCATTGGACTGTTGTTCTTCTATTTTTTTAGCATTGTTTTTAGCTTGAACAGGATAAATATAATCGCAAATGAATTCATATACTTTTATTTCTTTAGCTTTTTCGTCAATTGAAACTGTCTTAGATTTTAACTCTAAATGACCATCCATCATGATTAAATCACCTTTTTTGTAATCTTTAATCATTTCGGCTTTTCTTCGCCAAAGAGTAATTGGCATAAAATCAACTGCTTTTGATTCTGTTCCGTTTTCATCAAATATAGTGCGCTCGATTGCGATTTGGATATTAGCGACTAATATATTGCCTTTGACAATATTTATTGCCGGATCGGCCGCTAATCGCCCCATTAATTCTGTTTTATTTTTATAACTCATTTAATACATCTCCTTCTATTTTATGACATTATTATATCAAAAACATAATGCAAAGTCAAATGAAATATGATGCAAAATCAAATAAAACGACAAAAATGAAAAAAATAGAGCTCTTTTTGCGTGATTTGCCAAGATTTTTCAATAAATCAGACTCTCTGCAATAACTAATCATCATAACAATGCAAGGGAATCAAAAAAAAGTTTTCTCGGCATAATCCTCACAACTAACGTTGCTTGGAAAATTTATTCCAATTTCCTTTTCTTTGCTTCTGATCCTTTAGCATGTTTCTCTTCTTTTTGCGTAATTTCAGAGAGTCAGATTCTGATTTACACAAAATTTATAAGAGCTGATAAACTTAAGAACAGAGGAAGAAAATTATGAAAAAACAAATTACAGTAAAATATGTAGAAAGGAGCAATCTTAGTAAAGGCTATTTAGTTGAAGTTTTGGAATGCCAGCTTAAAGATTTAAAAGTAGGCCGGCAAGCTATAATTACTTCTCGCGGCAATGGCAGGGCTTTAGTAAGTATAGTTTCACTTGAAGCATTAGGATTATATAACCATCAGAGCACAGTTGACAATGGTAATAAATTAATTCAGGTTTTAATCAATGCCAAGGAAGACTGCCAGAATGAACTATACAAAGTTGAAGGTGAAATCTACAAACTTAACGCCGAATTTAAAGAAAAATATAGCATGTTATTTTATCTTAAAATTGACGCACCTGTGATTGATGAAATGAAAGGTAAAATGATTACTCTCGTCACAAGGGAAAGAGAGTTAAAAGCAAAACTTAGCACGCTTACAAATTAAGTTATTATGGTTTGGCTGTTAACCTAAAAAAACGGCCTCCAGAAAGGAGACCACAAAGTGGCAACTATTAATGAATTAAACTATGAAAAGATTGTTGATGAAATTAAAACAGCAATCAGGGAATGTGAGGAAGATAATGAAGATGAGCTTGATAATTTAGACCATCATAGAGGATATATTGAGGGTTTAAATGCAGCTCTGCTTCTTATTGAAACTTATAAGGATTGGCACGAAGATCCTTGTCCGATCGCCGAACATATTAACGAAAGATTTGGAAAGAATTTCAAGCAATTAACCGCTTGGCAATGGCATAATGAATCTACCGGTGTTGTTAAGTTGATCTTTGATAATGGCGCAGGTGAGTTTATTATTGATATGTGGAGTGAGAAAAATTATTCAATCCTAGCTTATATGAATGTTATTGTATATGGGTAAATAAAAAAGCTCCAGTGCATTTAAACGCTGGAGCTTTCATATAAAATAATTATCTGAAGATAAAGTGATAAATTCTGTCTGCATTGAATTGCACATCGGCTACTGCTCTTAGTTTCCTAGCGCGAACTTCAATTATAAAAGTATGTTGATCATTTAATTGTGAAAGATTTATAGTTGCATGCCAGATTCCGTTAACGCTAAGTTCCCTGCTTTCGTATACAATTGTACCAGTTGTAGCATTTCGAATTCTAAATTGTATGCGAACGTCATCATTGTTATTTCCTGTTGATGTATAATTTAAGGATAATTCGGCGGATCTGAACCCAAAACCTATAAGTGCAGCATTTCTCATCATAAAAACATTGTGAACATATCCTGAAGTGTCTTGATATCGAAGCATTTGATTTAAAATCGTATTATTAGAAGGGCTCATCAAAGTGTCTAATTCAACATAGTTTGACCAATTATTTGACCATTGCCCAAAGGTAGGAATACGAACACTATCAACTCTGGAACCATGAACAACCGAAAGTTCTCCATTAAAAATATTATTGTTTCTTGCCCAGGTCCTAGCAGCATTTAATTCTGTTGCAGTGAAATTGGTAATGGCGGAGGGAAATTGGGAGCTGTTATCAATGGCACGCGTTATGTCGCTAAGCATTGTTGAACTATTTCCTCTAATTAATCTGAGAACAGGTATTGCGTCTTGAGGAACGCCAGTGGATATGACAGCATTTAGAATATTACCGCTTTGTGGATTTATTAAACTTTCTTGATAAAATGCTATAACTGATGTCATTCCAACAGCAAAATAACCAGATCCGCGTTCTGGAGTTAAACTCCACTGATGTCGCTCGCCAATAGTTAATGCTTCCGTAACAGTTGTGGCATGTCTTTGTGACCAACCAATTGCTCTACCTAAAGTGAGCGAAGTACTTATTTCAAATATTCCTGGCTTTCCAACAGACGCGCTAATTGTAACACTTGAAGAAAAATTATATGATCGTTGACTTTCAATGGTTGCCGCAGAAGAATGTGCTCTTGATTCTTCAACTGTGATTGAGTCTGGAGCCAATCCATCATAATGTCTACCCATAGAAGCCCATCCTATAAAGGTATTTACTCTACCAAGTTCATGAAGCATAGTTATGTTGCCGTTTACATCAAAGCCTCTAGTGATTAACTGTCTAGTATCTTCTGGCCTAGTATTTACTAAATTTAAAACTTCCTGTTCAGTTTTTATTTCGGAATTATTATTGCTGGAATTATCGGATAATAATGCGCAAGCAGTTAAAAGTAATGAAAATAAAGCAAATATTGCAACACTAAAAATATTCTTTTTCATAATAAAGAAGTCTCCTTTTATTTTTTATACAATATAAAATACTTAATACTTTGTTAATTGAACTTGATACTTATTTCTTTCAAAGAGAAAGATGAAAAGTTTAGAGCGATACTTCATATAACATTCCTGTGTAAAGATTTAAATTATTAAAGATGATAAAATTTAAATGTTTGCTACAGTATCCCCCTTTACTTTGACTGCTATTTGTTCGACAAGCTATTTAAAAAAGATAAAATGTTTGTTTTTATGAACATGTCAAGTTTGCTAAAAAGTCATCATACAACAAAATAAATATTTTTTTTGAAAATCAAAATCGATAAATGACTTTTCAAATTATTCCCTAGAACGAAAACATAATGTAATTGATGGAATACAAATATTATATCAAACTTTGTCGAACGCGTCAATCTAAATCAATGTTTAAAATGATCTTTTGTTCAACAAAAATCGACAATTTACCAAAAAAGTCACTTAAAATACATTGAAGTAACTATTATTTTTTACAATAAATCTATTCTTAAATTAACGGGAAAAGCACATGCTTATTTTCGCCATTTGTAGATGTTTTAATCCCTATACTATTATTTTCTTCATTGCGAATTACCCTATTTACTGGATCGGCAATTCGACCTACTATTCCTCCAACCCAATTTGAACCTGTTATATTGCCGCTATTGTTATTATGAATAAATGATATGGCATGCCATCTAGTTGCAGCAGCCTGTGACCCTTGCGCCATTCCAACTACTCCGCCGACATTTAATCCTGTTCCGTAAATGAATCCGGAATTTGTTAAATTGCTTAGTACAGTGGTTCTATTATTTACCACAATTGGACTACTTACTGTAATTTTACCGACTAATCCTCCTACATTTCCAAAAGAAATAATATTTCCACTATTTTCTGAACTTTGAAAAGATCTCTCTGACGAATCCCAATCAATTCTACCAACTATTCCGCCAACATTATTGCTATTAGGAGCATTAATGTTCCCAGTATTAAATAAACCGGAAGGGTTGCCGCCTGTCAACAAACCAACTACACCGCCAATATTATCGCCTTCACTACTGTGATTGATTTCGGCAATATTTTGACTATTGGTTATATTTGTTGCTTCGCCTGCTATTCCGCCAAGATTTGCAAAACCTAATGAATTTGCTCCAGTGGCAATGACTCTTCCTCGATTTTCGCATCCTGTAATACTTCCAGCTATTCCCGCTATTCCGCCAACATTAGAAACTCCTGTTATAGTATTTTCATTTAAAAATCCCTCTAAATTTGTAGGTAGGACTCCTCCGCCATTTCCAATAATACCACCGACAAAATGTCTTCCTGTAACATCTGCATTATTTTCTGCATTTAATAATACAATTGAATGATTTCTCCACCCGTCTCCACCAACGCCATGAAACCTTCTTCCATTTTTTACCTCTCCGAAAATTCCACCAATATTATCACCATTGCCTAAAATAATTCCTGTATTAACCAAATTTAAAAATGTTGATTGCCTTGAGGTAAAATCTTGTTGGACGCCATAAGAATATCCCGCTATCCCGCCAACATTACTGTTTCCTGTTATAGTTCCAGTATTAGTTAAATTATAAATTCTTCCAACAACTCTAGATTGAATACTTCCCGCTATTCCTCCAACATTGTTTCCACCCGTTATATTTCCGTTATTAAAATAATTTTGAAACGCATTATCTGATGAAACCGGAATTCCAGCAAATCCAAATAAACCACCAACATATTCAGTACCAAAAACATCTGCATAATTTGTTAAATTATTAGATATTCCGCCCATTCGTTCACCAACTATTCCACCTATATTTCTTGATAAATTTCGTCCAATTGTCCCGCTTAAAACATTTATATTTTCTAAGCGGGTATTCGTGGATTTCCCCGCGACTGCCCCAGCAAAGCCAGCATTAATCTGAACATTAGCAAAATTTAAATTAATAACAGCTCCTCCATTTATTTCGCCAAACAATCCCGTTCCAATTACAGAAAGAGTATCAATTTGTAGATTGCTAATTGTATGTCCGTTACCATCAAATGTACCAGTAAAACCATTAATAGGAGTCCAGTTGGTAAATTCGCTTAAGTCAATATCAGCGCCTAATCTATATCGGCTATTCGAATTACTTAAGGTGCTTAACTGATCTGCTGTCATTATTATATTTGCATTACTCAAAGAACACGCACCTAAAAGTAATAAACAAATAATACAAGCTACGACAATCTTTAATTTTTTCATTATTAAATTCTCCTTTTAAAGTTTGCGATAAATTATTACATTTTGCCTCTTATATTTTATTTTAACATAGACAAACTATAAAATTCAACAAAAAGTCGTCGACAAAATGAGATAACACTCGAATTTTAATATAAAACACTAAAAATTCCAACATAAAGCGTCGAAAAATGTCGTAAAATATCGTATATTATAAAGCCAGAGAAAATTCAAACAAAAAAACCACTTCTACATCGAAGTGACTATTAATTCCCTTTATAATTCTCATCATATCTCACAATAAATCAATTCTTACACACGGGACACTGAATAAAATAAATGCCTTCATAATACTTCTCATCTTTACAACTATATTCCAAAACTGACGAACATTTATCGCAAGTTGCTTTCTTTGGCCATGGATTATCTAAAACTTCAACCATGCTTTTCCTCAAGATAAGAAATGCTTTTTATAAGCAAGAGCTTTATTATCGATTACATTGAAAACATCATAAGGAATAAGAGTTCCATGTATTTGATTAATCGGAAAACAACTCAAACAATCAAATTCAGGATACGGAGCCGCGCCGGCCATCTCTAAAATAATATCTAGTTCGAATAACATTGTTTTACCGCAATCTGTGCATTGAAATTCAACAAAGGAATCAAGCACTTTCGTGCTGGTGACATCATATATATCAACTGAATTATCGAGAGTTCTTCTTATTATTTCTTTATTAGAAACTGGCATTTTTTTAATTCGATACGGTAAATTGGTCATAAGATTTAATCTCCTAACAATCAAATCATTATAAATCATTAAATAAACATTGTCAAAGGATTGAGTGAAAGCTTCACTTCTTATTCATCCTATATTCAAAACTTTAGAGATTTAAATAAATATTAATTTACATATTTAAATCTTTATGTAAAGACATCTTTACAGCTTTCTAACTCTGTGTAAAACTTAATAATTAACTTTCTAACTTTCAAGAAAGCTAGCTATCATGATAGCAACATAGCAAATATATAAAATCATTATAAAAAAACCATGTGTACATAATAAAAACACGCTAACAATAACATCATGAAAAAATATAAAACTATTAAACAATTTAACCAGGACAAACGAGACCGGATAATAAATATTCCTAGCTTTATGGAAAGGCCAATCGAAAATGATTTAACTTTGATTCAGGAAATGTATGAGCATCATAAACCTTATTATAATAAAATATCATGTGTAATCATAATCCATAAAAACGAAGGCCTAGCGGCCTGGCGAGAAAAGTATAAAGCATTAGACTTGTTGATGGGATTAACTCCCGAAATTGAAACCAAATGGCGGAAAACATATCTACTTGGTGATACCGGCAATTTTATATCTATTTACTATTCACATCTCAAGAAACTGACGCTTTACAACACAAAGGCATATAATGCTACTTAGATAAATAACTGTCTTAAACAAATATAAATATTTCTTGATTGTCTTTAATGACTATTATATAATATTTATGTGGACCGTAAGGAAAGCCCTTAGAAGCATCAAGATTTTTATGTTAAGCTGCGTTTCTTGGCAATCGCCGCAAGTTCTTTTGAACTTGAGATTGGAGGTTGTTAAGATATGAATTTACTTGATTTTATTCCAATCATAAATTGGTTAATATTTGTAATTCGTTTTGTTTTCTATCTTAAGAAAATAAAAAAAGCGGCCACTACCCTCGAAAGTATTTAGCCTGCTTTAGTTCTAAATGCCAAGAAGCGTAGACCATAAAGTCTGGTGCTTTCTTTGGCTATATTATACCAACTTCCATTTTAAATGTCAAGTGTTTTTGATCAGTTGAAAGTCGGGTACTATTATTATATGTGTAAATTAATTAATTATTGCAATAAGGCAATTATTTTTTATTTGAATATTTTTTCTTCTCTACATATACCTGTCTTAATCTTTGTAACTGTCTTATGTATTGCTTAAAGTTAAGGATCAAAGATTTAACATAATCGTTAACTTCTTCTGAAGTCTCATACTTTTTAAATAAGTTCATGCATTGTTTAGTGGCATTGTCTAAGAATAAATCGATTGGCTCATCAATAAAGTTTTTTAAATCAAGCATAATGTCAAATGCTGAATGACTTACATCCATCGGAAAATTATCGCTGACAAGTTTGGCAAAACTTATAACGCAATCTTTCATATTATTATATGTAAAATCAAAGATACATTCATTTTCTAATTCTTGTTTCACTTCATAATTCATTCGAACAAGTGCGTCTATTTTCTCCATAGTGCTATCGCTTAAATCGTCATACGATCTTAAAAATGTAAATAAGGCATGTCTTTTGGTTGAACTGTCATCTTTGCCTAGATTCAATGATACAATGCTTTTTGAATCTTTAATGGCTTGTTTAAGTTGCTTTTGCTGCTTCTCTGTTAATTTATATGCTTTGATCATTTTTTCTACGAAATCTTCAGGAATAGTTCTTTCTCCTGTTTCCATCATTGAAAGAGCGGTATAAGATAGTTTTAGTTTTTTCACCATTTCTTTTTTGCTTATGCCATCATTATCTATTCTAAATTGTCTTAGCCACTTACCTAATTCATTGGTATTAACATAACTCATAAATTTTGCTCCTCTTTATAAACTTAGATGTTATTTACATGAAAACTGAATAATTTAATTGTTCTTTAATCTTTCCATTTTCCAACATAATTAATAAATGCGTGTTCTTCAGTTAAATCTATAGCCTTTAAACCTAATTCTAGGCGAGATAATTTTCGAAATTCGTGAAGTTGGATGGTATTAAACATTTGGGAAAAAAGAATTTTTCCGAAACAATTTACTAATTTCGAATCATTGCATGTCACTATTAATTCATTATAACATTCACGGGCTTCAATGGTAAAATACTCTTCATTTAAGCCACTTTTTTTAACAGAAACTTTTGTTTTATCAACCCATGGAGCATTAGACATATAATCGTCTAAAAGTTTTAAGCTTCTAATTATTGCATTTTTTTTAACTTGATAGATTATTTCTTTATTATTAAAATGTTTTATAGTAAATATTGATAAAAAAATAGTTGCGCCAATACTCACCAAAGCAGTAATTAATACTATAAGTTCACTTGAAGACATTTGCTCATTCCTTTCCAATAAAAGTTATTTGTTTTAATTAATTTTTTGATTAGTTTTTTGCGCTAGAATTCTATTTTGTTCTTTTATTTCTTTAGTTAATAAATCTATACTTTCAGTAACTTTATTTGTCATAATTTCTTCAAAATTAAGACCATAAAACGAAGCTAATATTGGATTAAGATTTATACAAGTTTTTTCAGTTATTTTTTGATCTAGTGTTTCGTAGTTAAACTCAAAATAGACTGTTGTGTTTTTTAATCTTTGATAAAAATCATCGCCTGATGTTAATTTGTAAACAAAATAATTTAGTATTTGATTTGGTGCAAAATAATGCTTTTGTTTAGTTGAATTCTCTATTAAAAGCTTAATCTTTGGCCATTGGTTCTCTTCAAAAGATTCAAAAAATTCTTTTGATATACTTATATGTGCATTTTGTATTAAGCTTTTTCCAATATTTTCGAAACTTAAAATTAATTTATTGTCAATTTCTTGAAATCTAGCTATTAAAACACCTCTATTCATCTCAAAATTCTGGTTTTTCATTTCGATTAATTGATTTTGAGATAATTTTGTTGTTTTTCTGTTAGCTATCAAAATTAAAATAGTTGTTAGGACATAAATAAAAGTTAATAATGCTATTATAAAACCATTATTTTCATTTAACCAATCTAACATTTCATCGCCCCTCAATTGATTCATAATAATATTTTATCGCAAAATTCTTCTTTTTTCAACCTAAACATCAAGATTTCAGGCCATCCTTCGTGATTGGCCTTTTCTTTTTGCTTCTTTATCCTTTTTTCAAAACAAGCGTTAGCTTGCTTGTTGGCACCTTCATCATAACACAGCTGTCTAAATTGTTTAGGTATTTCTCGGCATATACTCATCAGCTATCCGAACAGTTAGAAAGTTGACTTTCCAACTATTCAGGATAACTTCTTCCGTTATTCCAATTTGCCCTAATCAATTTAGAGACTCAGCCGCTTTCGCTTTTGTGTTTATTTCTTTGTTGCCAAAAGGTGATGTCACACAGTGACATCTAAAAAAAGAAAAGAGGAAAAAGCTATGGCGAATTATGCAGTATTTGAATTTAGAATGAAAGGAAAATTTGAAGACAGAACGGAGGTGTTGAAATTATTCAAACAGGAATATAAAATCAGATTTGCAATTTCTGATGTTCATGACTA
>WRBM01000050.1 GCA_009784525.1 Erysipelotrichales bacterium
ATCACTATTAACAATAGCCAGATTGTTGATTAAACCGCTATAGTCACTACTGATTATTCCTCTAATCAATATCACCTGAGAGCTATCAACTAATAACTCAGAAATTGTATAACTTCCTTGCCAACTATTCCAATTAGTTCCGTTATCAACAGAAAATTCTGGATTATTCAAACCTTGAGCTATTGCATCGGTCACAATAACATTACTTGCATTATTTGGTCCATTGTTAACTACATAAAGTTGATATGTCAGCATTTCATTCGCTTTTGGCTCATTTGTTAAAACTGTCTTAAAAATAGCTAAATCCGCTGTCAATTGTCTAACAGAAACATTAATTTCTCCAGTATTATTCGTTAAATCCGGATCAAAGGTATCACTATTAACTCTGGCTAAATTTGCAATTTTACCAGAAAAGTCTGTAGAAACTATTCCCGAAATCATTAATGAAATACTTTCTCCTCTAGCTAAAGCCGAAACTTCAAAACTACCTGTCCATGGCAACCATATATCACCGTCATTAATTGTATACATAACATCCGTTATCATTAAAGGCACATGGTCAGTAATAACCATATTTACCGCCTCGTCTGGACCATTATTCTGAATATCAAGTATATAGTTTATCGGATCACCTGCTCTGACAACTAAACTCGATGCGGATTTTGTTATACTTAGGTCAGCTTCCAGTCTAATTACATCAATACTGGTCCTAAAACTATTATTATCAGGATTCGGATCAGAAATATCGCTTGCGACTGTCGCAGTATTAACAATCGGCCTAAAAGCTGTTGAAGCCACTGTCCCGCGAATTAATAAAATAATTACTGTATTAACACCAACAGTTCCTAAATTTATTGAGTCGCTCCAAATTAACCAAGTTGTGCCTAGATCTAGACTATATTCCGGATTTAAAATTCTTCTCGATATAATATCCGAGACAATAACATTTTTCGCCTCGGAAGGTCCATAATTATCTATCCGCAGCCTGAAAGTTACTAGCTCTCCAGCTTTTACAATATTTACTTCACTACTTTTTATAATGGAAAGATCGGCAGCTTCGTTTACTACTGTTGTAATTTTCGACTGATTATTCGTTAAATCCGGATCATAAGTTATACTCGATACATTAGCCATATTTTCCAGATTTTCTGATGTCCCTGGCAAAACTTTCCCTCTGATTAAGATAGTAAAGCTACCATTGTTCGCTAAAGAATCTAATTCATAGCTTCCTGTCCATGATAACCAGTTTAAGCCACCGTCATCAGAATAAACGCTATCTGCTAAATCAGTCGGCAATAAATCACTAAGTGTAACACTATAGGCAAATGATGGTCCGCTATTATTTACTGTCAACTGATAAGTAATTTCTTCACCAGCTTCAATCGGATCAACAAGAGCAGTTTTGGTAACTATTAAATCAGCCAAACCACTTGTTGGCGTAATAATTGTAATCGCATTATTCGTTAAATCCGGATCTGGTGTTGAGCTAAAAACAAGGGCACTGTTTTCCAAATCCTCGGTTGCGGCTGGACTAAGTAATCCTTTAATTAAAATAAGGAAAGTTGCGCCGTTAGGCAAAGTTCCGACACTATAGCGACCATTCCATGCTTGCCAATTCAAACCACTGTCTATTGAAAAAAGCTGGTTTAAAAGTAATGAAGGCATATTATCTACTATAATTACATTATCCGCATCATTTGGTCCGTTATTAGTCACTGTCAAATAATAAGTTACTTCTTCACCAAAGATTGCGTTAGGCTGAAGTGTTACTTTGTTTATTGCTAAATCAGCTTCGAAAGGTTGTGGAGTATCTATATCATTTTCTGCAGAATATTGATTATTCGTTAAATCCGGATCAAAGGTATCACTGCTAATTAAGATATTGTTAATAATTGTGCCTGAAGCTAGATCAGAAATTGTGCCTCGAATTAAAATATTGAGCATATCCAAAGCTGAAAGAGTAGGAAAACTAAATTGATTTGTCCAAACATTCCAACTCGCTCCATTGTCAACTGAGAATTCTGGATTAAGGATTTCTGGAGCTATTGTATCTGTGATAATAACATTTGTGGCGGTATTAGGGCCTGCATTATTAGCAGTGATGCTATAAGTGAGGAGACTACCAACTTCTACAGGATTAGGACTACCAGATTTTATAACCGAAAGATCAGCACTAGGATTGATTATTGTTTCTAGTACGGAACTATTATTAGCTAAATCCGGATCTGCTATCTGACTTGTGACAGTTGCGATGTTAGTTATCATCTTTTCAGCTAAATGACTAACTTTTCCTTTAATCAGAAAACTAAAACTAACCTCTCTCTCTAAATCAGCTATAGTTAAAAATCCATTCCAGATAAGCCAAGTTAAACCATTATCCAGACTGTAAAAGACTTCTTTTAACTCTGCTGGTATATTATCGGTTATCATTGGTTCTATAGCGCTATCAGGTCCATTATTTATGACATTAATTTGATAAGTAATTATATCATCTGGATAAACTGTGGATTTATCTGCGGTTTTAGTGATTGCTAAATCGGCCGCGACTATCTTTACATTTATTTCATTAGAGATTGTTTCAAAGGTAATTGGCTGTCCGCCTTGGACTGGTGCGTTATCATAAGTAAATGTTGCGCTATTAATCGTTGGATTAACTGTAGGAAGGCTTGTTGCAGTTGCGGAAAAGCTAACTGCTAAAGTTTCGCCCCCGACAATGTCCGCTACTTCAAAACCAACATTTGGATCCGCGTCATTATAACTTTCACCATTTACCAAAACAGATCCTATATTAAAGATAAAACCTTCTGGCAAAACATCCAAAAAATTAACATTAGTTAACGTATTATCGCCCATATTAGTTAAACTTACTGTATAGGTTACTGACTCACCTAACTGAATTTCGCTACTATCTGCTGTTTTTACCGGCAGAAAAGTTGGAATATTTACTTCATGAAGTTCGATATCATCTAAAACATAGTCGTTTCCAGTTGCGGCTGAGCCAAGACTGATGAACTGAAGAGTAATTGTATGATTATTTTCCGAATAAAAAACCGTTCCGATTTCTTTCCATTCTGGGTAGTTTGGACTTCTAGGAATTTCAATTCCCAAAGCTTCGGAAAAAATAACATTGCCATTTTCATCTAAAATATTTACACCTAAGGAAGGATCAGCATAACCAGCTAACTTACAAAGATTTAGTATCCAGGTTGTGAATAAATAATATTTGTTTGGTAAAATTGAAACTAAGCCAGATAAAATTATTGCGCCTGGATTAAAACCATTTACAACCATCATTCTGCCTGTTTCGTTTCCGGTTGTACGATCAGAAATTATCCACCAAGTCCCAACGCTATTACTATGAGAGTTATTCATGATATTTTGAATTGTAAAACTTCCATCAGCTGGTGTTACTACAGCTGGATTAGGTAGGCTATAAGTAAAATCTGTCATCAGGTCTAGATAAGGGCGCGGGCTAACTCCTGTATTAGCCACTGTTCCTGATGGAAAAGCACCAAATGTTCCTAAATCTAAATCCGTAATTAAATTTTCTGGTGAGATAATAACATCACTATCTAAAATATTTGTGATTGGTGTATATTTAACTGGACCATTTAAAAAGTTTTGCGCTGTTAAGTTAGCATTATTTACTGTTATTAGTCTAGTAATTCTTATTGTGCTATCTAAATTAGTCGCACCAACTGGTGGATTGGCAATATAGGAAATGGGAGGAACTGCTCCTTGCGTTATAAAAGGCATTACAACCGCATTAGCAAAGCTTCCTATTCCGATTAAGGTTGTAGGTGTACCATAAGCCTCAACTAGCTGATAACTGCCATTTGGCACATTAGTAAAGGAAAAACTTCCAGTCCCATCTGTTAAGACTGCAAGCATTAAACCTGTATTCAAATCCTGTAAAACTATTGAAACATTTCCTATTGCTTGCATGCCGCTGGCTGTGACACTTGTTCTCAAGGCATCAAAAAGTAGTTGTCCGGAAACTGTTGCCATTTTTATTACCTCCAAAAGACTTTTTATATTAAAATATGTCTTAAGGGGTATAAAAGCGAGGGCGATTATAGATAATTAAAAGCAAAAAGTTTTATGAATCAGATATTTTAGTTTTGAAATAAAATTGATTATTTAGTAAGCAAAATTTTAATTTTGTAAATTATCTTGAATAATTAAATCTAACTTCTTAATATATTCTTCTAGTTTTTTCGTAAAAACCCTGATGCTTTGATTATCTGAGAAAATTAATTCAATTTCAAAAAATCGTGCTTCTTGTTTTATTATTAAATATTCTTTCAAGTTTTTTGTTTCTCGTTCAAGTAAAAATCCTCTTTTATAAAAAGACATTTCATTTTTAGAAATTCTAATGTAATCCTTTAAATTCGAAGAACAAATTTTAGAAGTCATGCTTATCGCAACTATTATTAAAACAAAAATCATTACACCTTCTATGTCTCTGTTTTCCTGTTCTATGTCATAAAGAGAAACCATAACTAAATGGTGAAAAGTGCGAACTAATAAAACTAGTACTATAATGTAAAGCAAAATGTTTATCGATATTAATATTCTTTTTTTCTTTCTGGAATCTTCATTATAATCATAATTTACCAAATTTTTCCTCCATAACTTAAAATTTTATTTAATGCTTTCTAGTTTTCAGTGTTTGTCTGAATAATTCTATCTAAATTTGCTTTAAATTCCATTGCTCGTTTAGTAGTTATTCTAATACTTTGTCCATCAGAAAAAATCACTTCAAATTCTGAAAACTGCCTTTTTGATTTAACAATTTTATATTCCTTCAATTCGATTTTTTCTTTTTCAAGTTTAATTTCTTTTGAATGAAAAACCATGTCTTTACTTGTGATTATCACATAAGTATTAATAGTTTTTGACTTTAATAGATAAATTGTAATGCTTATTGCTAAAGAAAGGATAAGAATTATTTGTAAGAATTCATTAGCTCCAAAATTAACATAATCAAAAAAATCTCCTGATAAGAAAAGCGATAATACAAATAAGATTACAGCATATGCTAAAATAAAATAAGCAAAGACTACAATAATAAATAATGCCGTTTTTGTTCCTTTTGATCCTTCATAAAATTCATGAGCCTCGTTTTGCATTACAATCACCCTCTTTCGCTTACTCTCAATCAAAACTATATTTTTTTAAAATCACAAACAATAATTATTTAGTTTAAAGTCTAAACTTTATTGCTTATTTTAGCATTATTTATTGTAGTAATAATTTTATTGATTTGTCGCTTAGAAAATAAAGATACATAAAGATATTTTTCTTTACCGCTTACCATCAGAATTTTCAAATATTTATTAAAAATAGTTTTACCAACATACTTTTTTCTTTCGTCCTTACTAAGTTTAACAATTTCAATTGATTTTACTTCAGTCATCACAATATTCCAATTCCAATCATCAATGCTGCTCTTAGCTGAGTTTCCCCATGGTATCGCATAATATTGTGCAACTACACCTTCAAAACTAATTCCAGGAGGCGTAAGTATTCCCATTAGTATTGATATCATAATTACAATAAGACCTATAATCCCAAACAAATCAGATTCGTTTATAGAAGCATAAACAAGCATTGGAATACCTAATATTCCTAAGAAAAACCAAAATAGTCTGAGCTTAATTGCCGTAATTTTCATTTCACTTCATCCCTTCTATCATTTATTAAAAAGATTTTTTTGCTTTAAGCAGATTTATTCCTTCAATAATCTCAATAACTAGTCGTTTTGAAAACATTGTAATTGGAAAAAATTTTTGTTTTATGGAAAAAAATATTCTTTTAATATTTTCGATTCAGCTTCCTATCTTAAAATCAAAATATAGTTACCCTAAGTACCAACAGGACAGAGCATACATAAATTTCTTTACTCGAATGTATTTTACCTCTAGCCCCAGCCAAACTAACATCGATTATTGTTCCTTACTAACTAACTCCGCTTTAACTATGCAATCAACATCTATACTTACAATCTATAAGATTATTTGTTTGATGCTTCTTTTTCAAGTTCCTCAGTTACAATTTCTTCCACCATTGCCAAGCAGTTAATTTTATGATAATCCAAAAATTGATTATTAGCATTAATATTTGCTTCGTTTAGCAAATTAATCATTTTTCTAATTTGTTTTTCAGTGAATAGTGTTAAAGGGATAGCTTGTTTTTCTTGATTCTTAAAAACAATAACTAATACTTTTTTAGGCTTAAATTGGTGCTGTCCAAGTTTAGAAATTTCACTAATATCTGTAGAAACATATATTTCTTTTACAGCATTTTTTATATGTTTTGTCCAACTGAACATATGCATATTATGCATTTCACTTTTAACTTCTCCTGTCTCAATATCTATCGAAACACTAAGATTCATTGAAATAACATAAATTAGAATCGGAATGGGAATTCCAAATAAAAAGAATAATAATACAACAATAGGCTGACTTTTATTTTCTATTGCAATAAATAAGGTTATGGCAATGCTTAAAGGCAAGATTAGGAAAAAAATTAAGCTTAGCACTATCCATTTGAAAGGTATTATTTTTTTCATTATTTTCCTCCGTAAATCTCTTTGATTAAAGCAACTTAAAACCGCTTCTGTTTCCAGCTCTATTTAACAGTTAATCATAGCACTTGGTGAATCTATTATTTCTTCATTAATTTCAATATATTTACTTATAAAGTTGACAAGTTTTTGACAATATTGAATTTTTATAGGTTGGTTCTTAACAAAGGGTACTATATAACTAAGTATTTTTTCACGATAAATATCCGCATTATCTTCATTAAAAACTATCCATTTATCATGCTTTATAAGTTTGGGGATATGCATAGCGGAAAAGCGATCAAAATGGTATATTTTTTTTGATTGCATTGCTACTTTTGTATCAGAAAAATTCACGATAGTTGCACTATGTATTTCCTTCCAAGTCAAATCATTTATTTTTCCGAATAAATTTTTAGTTGTTATTCCCTTGTCAGTAACTACCAAACACTGAACAAAATTTTTAAAGATTGTATAGAAAAACAATATTGTTCCAGCAACTGAAATTGGCAGAAGAAATAACAACCATACCTCAAATTGATCTGTGAAAAATGAATGAATAATTGCAAAAGTTAAAAATAATAAAATTATCAAAAACAAAAAATTAAACAAAAGTTCTTTCAGCAAAATTTTATATTTTTTCAATTTCATAATATCTCCCCTATATCCATAAACTAGAGATTTAACCGCTATTAATTCTTTTGTTATTTTTCCATCTAGCAAAAAGCATTTCCGCCCCTTTTATTTAGTTGTTGTCTTCTTTTTCTAATACAGGCGAAAATTTTTCGCTTGCTTCTGTTTTTGAAGTAGACTTTATTTCTGGTCTCATAAATAATTTCCTTGCTATAACTTGAGATGATATCAGAGTAAAAGTTAAGATGTATGATGACAATAATAATATTGAATAGTTAAGAATATAATTATCTTTCGTAGCAAAAGAATCTATTCCGCTCACAATCCCAAAGAAAGCTATTATTGACAAGGGCATCCATATCAGACAAAATAATATCATTTCTTTTTTATTCATTTTAGTGATATTAAAATATAATATCAGAGATACAGCAAAAAAACCAATGAAAGGAATACATCCTATTTTTAATTGTTTATTTATACTAATCATTTCATTATGAATATTATCACCACCGTCTTATTAATATTTTGTTTCTAAGTCCTTTTGCTATGCTAATCGTTTGAGCTAATAGCTTTAGTTCTAACGATTATCTAGCACTATCTAGTTTCGATAAAATCATTTGAATTTGCCTTTTTGTAAACATAGTTAATGGAATAAATTGTTGTTCTTTGTTCAAAAAAGTTATAACTAATAATTTGCGTGGCTTGTGAGGATGCTTTATAAATTTGCCAATATCATCTTTTTTATCTAAAATAAAAATATCTCTTGTATTAGATTTTAAATTGCGCGTCCATTCCCATGAATCATGGTTGTACATTATTTGATTGGTTACATCTCCAGTTTCTGTGTCAATTAAAATACAAACATCCATTCGCATTATAAAAATCCAGATAGGAATAGGAATGCCAAAGAAAAATATCAATAATGCAATAGTGCCTTCACCTTTATTTTCTAAAGTAATAACCAAAATTATAGCAATAGTTATTGGCAAAAATGTGAAAAACAGTAAATTAAAAGCAATCCATTTTATAGGTCTAATTTTTCTCATCAAATCCTCCTCACATATTTGTTATTAAAGCCAACCTAAAATCCCCTCATTTACAATGAATCCGACATAACATCCTCTACAGAGTTATAACTATTAATATTGAATTTTTTTGCTAAATACCACTTTAAAAGCATTACTGCAATATAATATAAGTCCAAAGATACAAGTATACATAACGAGATTAAGCAAAAATCCTTGATGTTCTAAAGGAACATTAACTGTATGATTTAAGAAAAAAATAAGTCCATAACCTACACTGCCCGCAACATACGGCACGGCCTGATATTTTGCAATTTTTTTACGTTTAATTATCTTATATTTCAAAAAAACTTTTAGAGCTTTAACAAGTTCTTTGTCTTCCTTTTTCGGCCATTGACTTAGTATGCTTAAGAAAAAGATGTACAAAATCATTGACAACATACTAACAAGAGACATAATCCCTGCTGTTCTACTCACTAAAAATTCATAAAACAGATTTAGATTCAGCCAAAAAGTAATATAAATTCCAAGTATTCCAAAAAACAGTATCAAGTATATTAGCCAAGGAACTACAGTAAGGTATAAATATGGCTTTTCCTCTGTTTCTTTATAAAGGAAAAATTTTCGCAACCATGAATTACTTTTCAATCTGAAAATTTCCACTATTCTTTTCGGATATGTACCTTTATAAGGACCTGAAAACTGGTATATTGATATTCCAACAAATGATATAATTATCGCAACCAACAATAAATAAAGCATTATAAACCCTACCAATCAAATAAAAAATTTACGACTAAATTTATACTACCATTTCCGACAGTAACCAAAAATGCCTTTAGTAATTTTGGAATTATAGAAACAACTCAAGAAATAGATTAACTTTTATAATCCACCATTATTATAACATAATCACCTAATAACTTCAATTGAATGCTTAAAAAGAAAAAACTAAGTGGTTTTGGGCTTTTATCCTCAAAATTCTTAGTTTTTTAAATTTATTGCCAAGTTTTCTTAAGTTAATGACATTGGCCGCAAATTAGTATTAATATCTATTTTACAGTTCTTTGACTTTACTTATTTTTGCTTTCTTCCTCTACTTCGGGTGAAAGTTCAGTGCTTGTTTCCGTATTAAACGATTGATGGAATTTTTCTTTAAAAATACCAGATAAATTTATAATTTCCTTATTAGTATATTTTCTCAAAATTTCGTAATTTTTATCAGATAACTGAATGATAATTACTTCTTTCTTTTTTCTTATTACTTGATTAAAGCTCATGTTATCTAAAGGAATCTTAGATAAAAATATCCAAGAAATTCCACTAGAATAATATCTCAATTCATGAACATTTTCCCAAGTAATCTCTATTCTGTTAAAAATTTTAAATAATGATTTTTTTACACCTTTTTCAGAAAATTCAATAATCGAAAACCCTCTATGAGCCCCCGTAATAAAAGCAAGAGTTGGAAGGCCGATTGTAGGTATTAAATAAAAGTAATCAGCAGGATAATTTAGACTGTTTTTAGGAGGTCCGAACGTAATAAAAGCTGCCAACCCGAATCCGATAACAATTGTAAATATTATAACAAATTGGATGAACACTGAGACAAAAAATTTATCTTTATTTTTCATTAATCCTCCTTGTAGCATTTATTTTAATATACTGATAAAAATTTCAGATTTGCTCTACTATTTGAACGTCGGCTTCCAATTTTAGGCTGTGGTATTGAAGCTATATACATTCTTCCAATAAAATGATTACCAATCTCGTTTATTATTGTTGCTGGTAAAATGTGTATCATAGTTAATACAAACGCTTCATACGACATCCCCAGAGCATGCCCTGCTCTGCTTAGAAACGATGTTCCTTTATCAAAAATTTGAGCAAACAAATCGCCACCTTCTAGCCTCATAAATGCGCTTGTTGTACCGTATAATACCAAACTTGTTGCCATTCCTAGATATCCAATTTCTCTAGCCAGTTGCCAATCTATGTTACTCCAACCGTTCGAAATTCCTTGATTAATAGCACTACCACTAAATCCACTAACAAAACCGAATACACCTGCAACTGCTAGACCAGCAATTCCACCTGTCGCTATTGCTAATCCCATTCCTAAAGTTGAAATGACTCCTGTGGCCATTCCGCTAAGAAGCCCAGCTTTCGGACAACCACCAGTCGCAAGCGCAGTAAATAATCCAACACCGCCGCCTATTAGTGCACCTAATGCTATAGTTGCCAAAACTGAAATAAATATATTACCGCTCGGATCATAGTTCGTAATCGGATTATTTCCGCAATAAAGAAAAAGATTCAAGCCGCCAATAGTATTCGGCGCAATAAAATTGATATCGTCAGCCGATATAAATCGATAAATCGAAGGATCATAGAAACGACTTTGAAGATAATATAAATTAGCTTCACAGTCATAGAAGTATCCTTTATACCTCATAGAATTCA
>WRBM01000051.1 GCA_009784525.1 Erysipelotrichales bacterium
ATGAAGTAATTCAGAGTTTGAGGAATAGCGGTCTAACAATACCTTTACGATTACAAGTTCAACTGTAACTTCGTAAAAAGGGGGCATCGGCCCCGTATCGAAAATTTATTTTCGTTTTGTTCTGAAGCTAAATATGATAAAATATTACTTAGACATTCAAAAGAAAACGTTTTGGGTGTATTTAGGTAAACGCATATATTATAGCGAAAGATAAGAGAAAGTCAAAAAAAGAGAACCCAAAAGTATTAATGGTTCTTTGAGGCGTAATAATAATTTAATACTTAATGTGCGTGGAGAATTTTGCTCAAATTTAACCTCAAAATCACAGTTTTATTTGCTTTATATAGAACGTTTTCTCAAGCTAAAAAAAGTTTAAATTTGTCCTTGTTTTTAATAGAAAGGTTCTGAAAAAACAGAAGATTAATCAATAAACTTAAAAGGCAAAGTTTTCATTAGAAGGCTTTGTTTTTCTTTTTTTCCTTAAAAAAATTCTTTAAAAAAATGTGTAAATAAATTTTAAGCGCAATCACGCCAAATAGTTTAAATTCATATCTATTAATAGTTGCCAATCCGATTGATTTAGTGTATAATAGTTGATGGAGTTAACATAAATGTATTAATCAATCAAAAGGCTTTCTTAGAATTGCTTGTAGCTTCGTTTTCAACAAAAGATAAGAGTGCTGAGGTTTTCATTCTAAAATCCAGACAGCGGATGAATTTCGAAGGAAGTTATTTTGATGGCTCTCTTAAGAAACTAAGAGAAAACTCTTTGAGGATTTTAAGAAAAAGCTGATTTTTACTTTTATGCTAAATGGACAAAAAATACCTTTGAGACTATATCAATTCCTAAGGAAATTTATTTATCGGTTGATGCGGCCAAAGAAGGCATGAAGCGTCTGCTTCATCAAAAGAGCTAACGCTCACTAAAATATATGAGGTGATAAAATGAACAAGATCGATAAGGATCTACAGAAACTGTGGACTGTGTTTAATAAGGCATTAGTTAAAAAAATGAAAAAGGATGTTATAGCTGATTCATTTCAAGAAAGTTTAGACAAAATATTATTAATTATTTTTCCAAATCAAGAGGAACCATTTTTTCTTTATTCTTCTAGAGCTCTAATTACCGAAACGATTTTTATTCTTTTGAAAGATGGTATCTCTAAACAAGATTTTAACCTGCAAGCTGTTTTAGATAATCTAGAGACTAATAGTAAAAAAGTGTTAAAGTTTGCTAAGAAAAAATTATTAAATGTTTCTTTGGAGCCAATAAAAAGCACTTAAAATTAACTGAATCTGATAAAGTAGAAAATTAAAATTCAAAAAAAACAAAGCCGTAAAAAAGCTTTTTTTATTTTTCCTAAAACAAATTCCTTAATGTAAAATATTTGAATTTAATTTCCAAAAGTTCCTAAAGTTATCTTAATTGAATAAGAGCACTTTGTCTATTTGCATTTTTTCTTGAAATTTTGTTCAATTATTGTATAATAGGAATAATAAGTATATATATTTTAGGGGGCAACTATGAATAAGGATTTAAATAAAATAAAAATGAAAAACTATAAAGCTTTATCTAAATATATAACTAATAATTATATTAAAGATGATTTTTTAGCTTTTGAAGATTATTTAGAGTTTTCTTTGAAAATTCATGCTTGCCAAGAAATTGTTTTATCAGAGGACTTAGAGACATTAGAAAAAGAAATTAAATATGAAAATATTATACCTAGAGAAAAGCTTAAATTTATGCGTAAGCGTTCGCTTGATGATATTATTAAAGAACAAGCAGAAACATTCTCGGAAAGTTTACTAAGGCTTATCGATATAAGTAATTTAAAAGACTCTGAGGTATATAGGCGTGCCAATATTGATAGAAGGTTATTTTCCAAAATTCGTAGCGATAAGAATTATAAGCCATCTAAAAACACAGCTCTTGCTTTTAGTATAGCGCTTCATCTTGATTTAGATAAAACACTTGATTTTATTGGCAAAGCTGGCTTTACTTTATCCTTAAGCAGTAAGTTTGATCTTATTATCAGATATTTTATTGAAGAGCAGGATTTCAATATTTTTACAATTAACGAAGCTTTAAAAGTTTTTGAACAGCCAATCTTAAGTTTTTAATTGTCGTTTTTGAGGCGACCAAATGTTTTATTCATTTTGTTATAATTACTTATAAGCAGCGAACCTGCTAAAGGAGAGAAAACAAAATGAATAAAAATTTAACGGAGATAGTATTTATTTTAGACAGAAGCGGATCAATGGGAGGTTTAGAACAAGATACGATAGGTGGCTATAACAGTTTTATTGAAAAACAACAAAAAGAAAATGGAGAGGCGAATCTAACTACAGTCTTATTTGATAATCAATATGAATTATTACATGATAGAATTGATATTACTAAAGTAAAGACTCTTACAGAAAATGAGTATTTTGTAAGAGGCACAACAGCTTTATTTGATGCGTTGGGCATAACTATTGAAACTATCGGAAAAAAACTAGCAGAAATAAAAGAACAAGATCGTCCTGGTAAAGTCATATTTGTTATTACTACGGATGGCATGGAAAATGCCAGTAAACAATATACCCAAGAAAAGATTAAAAGCTTGGTAGAGCATCAAAAAGAAAAATATGCTTGGGAATTTCTATTTTTGGGAGCGAATATTGATGCGGTAAAAACCGCAACTTCTTTTGGTATCGCAAAAGAAATGGCTGTTGACTTTTTATGCGATAGTGAAGGGGTAGAACTTTTCTACTCAGAAGTCAGTAAGGCGGTATCAAAAGTTAGAAAATCTGAAAAACTTGATTCAAAATGGAAAATGCAAATACAAGCTGATTTTGAATCTAGAGGCGAAAATTAAGAAAGGAATATTTATTATGGATCTTAATACAAAATATGGAAAAGTTAAAATCTTTGCCAGAACGCTTGAAGAAGAGGCACTTGGTCAAATAGTTACTTTAGCGAATAGTGTACTTGGTGAAGGCGCTAATCTTCGAATAATGCCAGATGCCCATGCAGGAGCAGGCTGTGTAATTGGCACAACTATGAGAATAACTGATAAGGTGTGTCCAAATCTTGTAGGGGTCGACATTGGTTGTGGCGTTGATTTAGTAAAAACAAATATTGATTTTAAGTCACGATTAGAAGAATTAGATAATGTCATCAGAAAATATATTCCTTATGGTAAAAGGCATCATGAAAAGGTAAAAACTTACCGTGAATTTGCTAGGTTAAAGTGTTGGGATAAACTTAAAAAAGAAACAAGAGAGGTTGCGACTAAAAGTTTAGGCTCTTTAGGCGGTGGTAATCATTTCATCGAAGCTTATGATGATGGTTATTTATCTGTTCATAGCGGTAGCCGAAACATTGGCTGGCGAGTGGCGCAATATTATCAAATGCAAGCAGAAAAACAAGTCAGCCAAAGAATGACGGCGCTTAAAACAGAAGCCTTAAAATCAATTCCAGAAAATTTAAGGGAAAATTGGCTTAAAGAAAATAAGTCTAAGGTTGCGATTGATAGCGATATTGCTTATCTTGTTGATGATTTAATGTTTGATTATTTGCATGATATGCATATTATGCAGGAATTTGCGATTGCTAATCGTAAGGAAATGTTAGAGATAATAGTTTCTAAAATGAATGGAAGAATTATTGATCAGATTACCTCAAGTCATAACTATATTGATATGAATTATAATAAAGCAGGAATCAAAATGAAAAATCCTGCTAAATATAATCAAAACCTTTTAGATAGTAGAGAAGTATTGCTTAGAAAAGGAGCTATATCTGCTAGAAAAAGCGAGAAATTAGTTATTCCGCTAAATATGCGAGATGGTTTATTATTATGTGAAGGCAAGGGCAATCCAGACTGGAATTTTTCTGCCCCGCATGGCGCTGGCAGATTATATAGTCGCTCTAAGGCTAAAAGCATATTAAGTCTTGAGGAATATAAGAAAACAATGAAAGGCATTTTTTCGACTTGTATTAACAAAGATACGCTTGATGAAGCTCCATTTGCTTACAAAAACTACCAGGAAATTATGGAATTAATTGAGCCAACAGTAGAAATAATTACTAGACTAATTCCAATCTATAATTTTAAAGCAAGCGAATAAGATGATAATCTAAAATCAAAAGGTTGTATTTTTCTGGCTTTTGTGGTAAAATATTTATATATTTATAGCAATTATATTTTTAAGAAAAAACAAAAAAATTACAGGTTGTTTCTTATTGTTAAATATAGAATATACTTTAGTTGTGCCATATTATGTTGCGGAGGCTTATTCGATGACTTATAAAAATTTCATTACTCTTGAAGGTGGGGAAGCAAGCGGTAAAACTTCGATTATTGAAGAGATAATTAAGTATATTGCTGAAAAGAATCTTCGCTTTATCAAGACAAGAGAGCCAGGCGGAGATAAAATCAGTGAGCAAATCAGACATGTAATTCTTGATAAAGAAAACACAGCTATGGATTATCGCTGTGAAGCATTATTATATGCGGCTTCAAGGATGCAACATTTAGCTACTACAGTAATTCCGGCATTAAATGAAGAAAAAATAGTAATTTGTGACCGTTATGTCGACTCTTCTCTTGTTTATCAGGGAATAGCCAGGCAATTAGGTATTGAAGAAGTTAGGCAAATAAATGCTTTTGCGCTTAAATATATGCCTGGTTTGACTATTTTCATTAATATTAAACCGGAAGTTGCCTTAAAAAGAATTAAAGATAATAATAGAGACTCCAATCGTCTTGATATTGAAACAATGGAATTTCATCAGAAAGTTTATCAAGGATATTTAATGCTTACAAAGCTATATCCTGAGCGTATCAGAATCGTTGATGGTAATAAAGAGTTAGCTTTGATAGTTATGGAGGTCATAAGGATATTAGATGAATATTTCGGGTTCTGACTTCCAGACGGATGTTGAAAAAAAGATCGAGGAAAATTACCAAAAGTTAAATAGATTTTTAGAAAGACAAACAGAAATTGCAGATTCTTTCAAAAAAGCTAAAATTAATGGAAAGTTATCTCATGCTTATTTAATTAAAGCAAACAAAAATATTGATGCGCTTTCGGCTGCTAGATTTTTGGCTATGCTTTTTTATTGTTCGGCAGATACTCCATGTTTTACATGTTCGGAATGCCGGAAGATCTTAGGAAATTTCCATAGTAACCTTAAAATTGTTGAGCCTGATGGAACAACTATAAAAAAAGAACAAATCCAAGGCATTCAAGAAGAATTTATAAAAGCTTCTTTAGTTGAAGGAGCTCGTTTTTTTGCGATTAACAAAGCTGAAAAAATGAGTTCTGCGGCCGCAAATAGTCTTCTGAAATTTTTGGAAGAACCTACTGGTAAGCAAACCTATGGAATTCTAATAACCGAAAATATTGATTTAATATTACCGACTATTCTTTCAAGGTGTCAGTTATTAACTTTGAAAAAAATGAATGCTGAGTCGATACACAATGATTTAAAGGCACTTGGCTTTGATGAAGAAAAGGCCTATTTTATTAGTCGTTTCAGTCAAGATATTAATGACGCAGAAGCTTTTATGAATGATCCTATTAAGCTATCAATTCTAGAGAAGATCCCTGCTTTCGTGAAATTCCTATCAGAAAGAAATAATGAAAGTTTTGATTTTTATCGGGAAATCGAAAATATAATTTTTATTGATCGTGAATGTTTTAGGCTTTTTGTTGATTTATTAACCTTCTTTTATATAGATATCTATAAAATCAGAAATGGTTATGAAAAATTATTCTTTTTGCACGAAAAAGCGTTTATTGAAAAATTTTCGCAGAAAATCTCAAAAGCAAAAATTATTAATAAAATTGACTATTTGATAGAAATTTCGGCGAATATCGATTATAATATTAATAGTCAACTATCTTTTGATCAGTTGTATATGAAGTTAAGGGGGTAAAATAATGAATGCAGTAAAAGTGAAACTTTCTAAAAATAGAATCCATTATTATAATCCATTGGACTTCAAATTGTCTGATAATGATTTTGTTGTGATTGAGACTGGAAAGGGTTTAGAGCTTGGAACGGTTATTGGTGAAATCTTTCAATTACAAAAAAAAGAACGCATCGCTAATTTAAAGCCAGTTTTAAGATTAGCAAACAGTAAAGACATAAAATCCTATAATCAGAATATGCTAGAAGAACCAGAGATTTTTATTCGTTGTAAAGAAAAAATCAAAACAAATAAGTTAGACATGAAATTGATAAGCGCTGAACTAACTTTAGATAGAACTAAACTAGTTATTGAATTTGAAGCTCAGGAAAGGGTAGATTTTCGGCAATTAGTCAGAGAACTAGCTGAAGAATTTAAAGCCAGAATTGAATTAAAACAAATAGGCTCTAGAGATAGTGCTAAACAATTAGGTGGATTAGGGCCTTGTGGTTTAGTGATGTGTTGTAAGACGCATCTTAAAGATTTTGAAAATGTTTCGATTAAAATGGCTAAGAATCAAAATCTTTCTTTGAATCCGCAAAAGATATCTGGTACTTGTGGTAAACTGTTGTGCTGTATTGTTTATGAAGATGAAACCTATAAGGAATTAAGGGTTAATTTTCCGGATTTAGGCGATTACGTAACAACAACTGAAGGAACGGGTAAAGTTCTTTCAAGTGATGTTATAAATGGCAACTTAAAAGTAAAATATCCTGAAGATAAGATTAGTTTTCATAAAATAGCGGATGTGATATCTTTTAAAAGAAGAAAGAGCAATGAAGTTGTAGCTAACGTTTATAAAAAAGATTCTAAAGAGAACAATGAAGGAAGTAATTAATGATTTAATGGGTTATGAGGGTTTAAAAATTATTCAAAATCCAGAAATGTTTAATTTTTCCTTAGATTCAATGCTTTTGGCAGCATTTGCGACGGTTAATAATAAAACTAAGAGGATTATTGATTTATGTACTGGCAATGCACCAATTCCTTTATATCTAACACTTAGAACAAAATATCCGATTATCGGAATAGAAATTCAAAAAGAAGTGTTTGATTTAGCGGAAAGAAGCATAAAATTAAATAATCTAGAAAGTCAGATAACGGTTATTAACGCAGATGTTAAAAATATTCATCAGAAAATTGGTAAGCAAAGCTTTGATTTAGTGCTTTGTAATCCACCGTTTTTTCCAGTGACAGAAAAGAGCAATCTCAACAAAAATGATTATCTTACGATTGCCCGTCACGAGGTAAAATGTAATCTGGAAGATATTATTTCAGAGGCATTTAAGCTTTTAAATAATAGTGGTTATCTTGCGCTTATCCATCGGCCAGAGCGCTTGTCAGAAATTATCGCGCTTTTTGAAAAATATCATCTAGCGGTCAAAAAAATTCGTTTTGTTTATCCTAGGCGCCAACAAAACGCCAACCATATTTTAATCGAAGGTATTAAAAACGGTCGGCCCGGAGGTTGTAAGGTTTTAGCACCGCTTTATGTATATAATAAGAACAAATGGACTAAAGAAGTTTTAAATATCTATAATTATAAAATGGAGGAATGATTTTTATGTTTTTAAGTTTACTTAACAGGAAGGAAAAATTAAAGTTTCTTGATTTAGCGATTTATATGATTGATATTGATGGTGAACCTAACGCAGTAGAAAAAAGATTATTACAATTAATGCTTGCGGAATTAGGTAGCATCGCCGGAGAGTATAGCTTTGAAAAAACATTGACGGTTGAAGAAACAATTGATTTTTTTACTTGCACAAACCAAGTCGTTAAGAACATTGTTTTCTTAAATCTAGTCAAAATAACAATGACTGACGATTTATATAATACTTCCGAGCATCTTTTCTTAGAAGCGATTCAAGACAAGTTTTTTATCGATATGGAAAAGAGACGGGAATTGATGTCTATTATCTATGCTGAGCGTGACCTAAGGGAGAGAGCCAGAAGAGCAATAGAGGCTTAAATGACACGTCAGAAAAGCTTTTTAAATGAAACTCGCACGCTTTATTTAGTCGCAACTCCGATTGGAAATATCTCTGATATTACTATTAGAGCTTTAGAGCTTTTAAAAAGTGTCGATATTATATATTGCGAGGATAAAAGAAACTCTTTAAAATTACTTACTCATTATAATATAAAAGTTCCTTTAAAAAGCTATCATGAATTTAATAAGGAAAAAGCTTCAAAAACAATAATTGAGGATTTTAATAAATATCAGAAAATTGCTTTAATTTCTGATGCGGGAACACCAGTAATATCTGATCCTGGTTATGAATTGGTAAAAATTTTGATTGAAAAAGAATTTAACATTGTTTCTATTCCTGGAGCAAGCGCCTTTTTAAGTGCTTTAATTGTTTCTGGACTAGAAACAAAACCTTTTATTTATTATGGTTTCTTAAGTGAAAAAGAAACAAAAAGGAAAAGTGAGCTTGAAAATTTACGTTATCAAAAGATGACGCTTATTTTTTATGAAGCACCACATCGCTTAAAGAAAACTTTAACTGCTATTTTAGAAGTTTTAGGAAATAGGCAGATAGTAATTGCCAGAGAGCTTACTAAGAAGTTTGAGGAGATTATCAGAGGCACTGCTAATGAGTTATTGATGATTGAAGAAGATTTAAAGGGTGAAATAGTTTTAGTAGTCGAAGGTAATAAGGATTTACCTGATTTTTCTGCAATAACTATTGAGGAACATGTCAAAAGCTTTATTAAAGATGGCTTAACTAAAAATGAGGCCATTAAAAAAGTCGCTCAGGAACGTAATATTCCCAAAAATGAAGTTTATAAAAAATGTCTGAACAAAGACAATTGAACATCTGCTTGTCACAAAAATTAAGATTCTATTTAAACGTTTTAAAGAAGCTTTAAATGTTTTTAAAGATTATCAATCAGAAGTTGATTGCTATCGCTTATTTAGCTTTTGTCAGAAATTCAACAGACACAACAGATCAGTTTTGTGATTAAGAAGCGGAGTATTGGATTAATACTTTGCCAGAACTAGAAGAAGTCATGCAAGAATTTATTAGAGCGTTATTTAATTCGCCTTTTCGTAAAGATCTGGAATTTACTTCGAAATAGTATATCTTTGATAAACTTGCTAAGGTCAAAAACGAAATCGCTAAAAAAATCGGTTATAATAATATTCTTTGGAGTAAATTATTAAGTTTGCCTTCAGAAAATAGATTTGCATTACAATGCTAAAATTTTACTAGAAATTAAATAACTAAGAAAATGATGTTTTCTCAATGGAGATTATGTCATTTTTATTTTCTATATAAGAAAAAAATGCTTGAAAAACGCTAATAAATATAATAATTTAGCGTTTTAAATTTCTAAATAATTTATTAATAAATATTCCTTAATAGGCTGATTTATGAAAAAAAGTTAGATTTTTGATTTTTTTCTTGACAAATGACCATACTTTGCTATATAATATTAAATTGGACTCTTTTAGAGGCCGAGCGAAGAATCGGAAGGTTGTCGACACACGGATGAGTGTTGTCGGGTGTTTCCGAGGAGCTAGTTTATACATAGAACATAAACGAAGGGAGAAAAAACAAGTATGGCAAAGGAAAAAATCAAAATCCGCCTAAAGTCTTACGATCACAGATTAATTGATCAATCTGCGAAAAAAATTGTAGACAGTGTAACGAAAACAGGAGCGAAGGTGATTGGGCCGGTACCACTACCGACTGAAAAAGAAATCTTCACTATCTTAAGATCGCCACACGTCAATAAAGATTCGCGTGAGCAGTTCGAAAGAAGAACACACAAACGCTTAATTGAAATTGAAAATGCAAATAGTAAGACAATAGATGCCTTAATGCATATTGATTTGCCAAGTGGTATCGATATCGTATTAAAGAAGTAAACAACTAGAAAGGAAAATTAACTTATGGCCAAAGGAATCTTAGGTAAAAAGGTTGGCATGACACAGATTTTTGACGGAAACGGAAACTTAATTCCTGTCACAGTCTTATTATGCACGCCTAATGTTGTGATCCAACAAAAAAACGTCGAAACAGACGGATACGTTGCTACCCAATTAGGGTTCGACGAAATCAGACCGATTCTTGTTAACAAGCCTTTAGAAGGGCATTTCAAGAAAGCTGGTGCTGAACCTAAGCGCTTCTTAAAAGAATTTCGCTTTAAAGAAGGCTTAGAAAATGAACTGCAATCTTTAGAAGTGGGAACAGAAGTTAACTGCGATATATTTAATGACGGAGAAATCGTCGATGTTACCGCAACAAGTAAAGGTAAAGGTTTTGCGGGTGTAATTAAAAGATATAACCACTCGCGCGGACCTATGGCTCATGGTTCTGGATATCATAGAGGTATTGGTTCGATGGGGCCAATCAAGGGAAACATGAAAGGTAAAAAAATGCCTGGTCAAATGGGACATGAAACTGTTACCTTGAATAATGTCGTGATTGTCAAAGTCGACAAAGAAAAAAATGTAATTCTGGTCAAGGGAAATGTTCCGGGACCTAAAAAAGGGCTGGTTGAACTAGTTTCAGCCGTTAAGCCAAAGAAATAAGGTCAGCGGAGGAGAGTTTTTATGGCA
>WRBM01000052.1 GCA_009784525.1 Erysipelotrichales bacterium
AATTTATCCTTCTCATTTAATTGTGTCGCAAGAGCGCTAAATCTTCGCAGAAGACTTTTATTATTTAAATCAGACATGCATATTTGAACTGCAACATCTATAAACTCTTGATTTTTCCCTATTTTCTGTGAATATTCAGTAATACTCCGACAAAACAACCATTCGTCATATTTTATATTTCCTGATAAATTTGGTAATAAAAAATTATTATTTAGAATATAGCTATTGACTTGCTCAGTATTGATTTGAAGGAAATCTTCAGAAATATTCGATAGAAAAATTACCATATCAGCGTATTTTTTTGTTTCATATAAACTTTGCAATGTAAAGAATTGATTATTTTTAATCCCCTCTTCTCTCTTCTTCTTAATTTCTGATACCCAAGGTTTTATACTTGAATTATCTTCATTCGATGTATATCTTAAAATTTCATTATCGAATATGCTTTCCTTAGCATTAACTATTTTTTCGATTATTCTTCCTTTTGTTTCTTCGGAAAACTCGTAGCTTTCGTAAAGAATGATTTCTGCTAGTATTTTAGCTTTCTTTGAATTCCAAATAAAGGTTTCCGAAAGGATTTCATTTATAAAAGTATTTGAGAATTGCCTTTTATTTTCATCAGACATAAAGTAAAATTCATCATCAGAAAATCTTGGCTTAAACTGATTATCAAAAGTATTATAATCATCGAATAAAAAAATAAAAATTAGACTAACTATATAACTCCTAGAAATATTTACTAAATTTGGCTCATATGTTCTGGCACTTTTAGAAACATAGAACAGTCCATTGGCTATATTTTCTCCAAAAATTTTCACATCTGAATTGTATCCTTCCTTTGTCATTCGATCCTTAAACCAGTCATTTGTCTCTGGAAAAGTAGGTAATTTATGTTGATTAAAACAAATCTTCAAGGCTTGTATACAATTCTTCAATAATTGTAAGTCTGTGAACTTAATGAAGATATTTATATTATTCTCTGCACAATATGAAAGAATTTCATCATAAAATGCAGCAACTTTTTTAGCTAAGCGCAAATTGCTATCGAATTCATTAAATATTTGTTGAGTAAACGTAAAATTATGTTTTGAAAAATAATTTTCAATTATTTCATTGTTTGACTCATTAATAACATATAATCTATCAAAAGCTTTCTCCTTAAATTCATTAAAATCATCGTCTCCCCGCACATTCTCAGAAGAGCAGATGCATATAACTCTTATTTTTGATAAAAATAGCTGATTTAAATATCCAAGAATTGATATATATGATAGATTACATGAAACTCTTTCTAAGTCATCTAAAATAACAATTTTATTTTTCTTAATTTTTGAATTTATACTATTATTTAATGCAAAATCTAAACGATCTCCTATACCACTTATGCCATTTACTGGAACTGCTTTAGAAACAAGACCTAGTCCTGCTCCGAAAATTTTCTTCATCCAGAATCGTTTTGAGTGTATTTTTTTGTAAATTTCTGTATGAATTTCATCAATATTTTCTTTACCAAACAAAGACACATAAATTATATTTTTTCTTTTTTTATATTTCAAAAATTTATTGATAATATAAGTCTTGCCGCAGCCCCAAGGGCCATCAATAAGAATCGAACGGTAATTTCCATCAACAAAATTTTCTATATTCTTCTCTAAATCCTTGCTTTTCAAAATATCACCTTCATTTACTATCAAGCCCTCAAAGCCTGAACTTTGACATCTTTTTCAATCACTTTATAATTGAAAAATTTATTCGGCAAGCGATTGTTTAAATAGTTGAATGTTTCACTAAAAATCTCTGCTTCTTCAGTTACTATTTTGCCGTTTTTCTTAAACATTATAAAACCGTTTCTGTATCTTTTAGGATAACTTTCATAATCAACTGGCGGATCCAAACTTGCTAAAGCTTGTTTAACTATTTTTGAATCATGAAGTTTTGAATCTCTAATAGCATTGGGTGAAATATTTTTATTTCTGAGCTTTTCTATAAACTGCCAAATGGCATATTCTTGCCTAGATTCGAAATATTTTTCTATTTCTGGAGGTTGGCTTAGTCTACTATCAAAAACATGAATTTCATTATCTTTCTTTACTTCTGTAAATATAGAACTAGCAGCGCCCGAGGTAATTGAAATTAATTTTTCAACTCGATTCATTATTCTTTTGTCATTAATCTTTAAATCGAATAAAATCGATATCTCATCAGAAAATTGATATGCAAAAACCGCTGAAGGAAAGTATTTCATCAGCTTAAACATTGTTTTTTCCATAGCAGATTCAAACGATTTATTAATAATTTCACTTGTTTTAAATCCTTTTGTCATTCCGACTCCATCTAATCGAATAATACAATTTTTATTTTGATCTATTTCTAAACGTTGTTCAAAATGCTTCATTTTCAAGCCTTTTGCATGAGCTGTTCCATAACTATAAATTCTTTCTATTCTTCTTTTTTTATGCCTTTTTCTAGCCATATTTTCTACCCTCTATTTTTTATATTTTACAGCCTCTCCTCCTATTCTTTTTATATTTGAAATATTAAAACTTAAAGAAACACAACTGTAATGTTTATGGCTTACATAAAAGCCATTATCTTAATAGCATTATAACATATTTGACAAATTTCTTCAAGTATTTATTACTGATAATCATTAAAATTTCACAGCTAGTGCTGTTTTGATTGATTTCCAAAGAAATGCTATAATGATAGCAAGCTAGCCTATTCTTCCTTTTTCTAAATTTTGTGTAAATAAAAAAGCGAATTCAATCGGTCGCTTTTCCATTTCTAGTTTTAACATGATTATATAAAGTTGCTTTGCATATACCTGTAATCTTGCAAATTTCCGTTACAGAGAAATTTTGTGAATCATAAAGTGCAAAAGCTTGGGTTAATTTTGCATCAGATGTTTTCGGACGGCCGCCGAATCTGCCTCTTGCTCTGGCAGCTGCAATTCCTTCTCTTACCTTTTCGTTTTGAACTTTACGATTCATTTCAGCTACGGCTACCAAAATATCAGCAATTAGCTTACCGCTTGTAGATTTAATATCGATGTTTTCCATGTGTGAAATCAGATTTATGCCTTTTTGATTAAAATCATTAAATAGCGCTGTTACTCCGGCCGTATCACGACCAAGCCTGGAAAGATCATAAATTACTAAAGTATCATCTTCTCTTAAGAACTCCAAAACCTTTTGCAATTCTTGTCGAGCTGTGGTTTTTCCTGAAGCTTTTTCTTCGAACCATTTATCTATTTTATATTTTTTTAAGGCTTCTTTTTGGATATCTAGATTTTGCGCTACGGTTGAAACTCGTAGATATGCAAAAGTCATAATGACACACCTCCTAGCAAGTTATAAATTAATTACGGTGAATATCTTCTAAATATTTTAAAACTGTTTGTTCAGATAACCAGGAAGAATCTGGCTTCATCAGCATTCTAGCCTTTTTATATGCAACGTCCAAGGTAAAGATAGTATTAGCCCGATATTGGCCGGATTCTGTTTCCTGAACGGCCAACGCAAATGTAATAAATTTTTCTGATCCAATAGGAATATTAATCGGTAATAAATACACAATCTCATTTCGATATAGTTGCGGAACAACTAATCTAGGATTTCTTTTGACTTTTTTCTTTGCTTCTTCTAATACACCAAAAAGCAATACTTTTACGATTGATTTGTCTAAAGGTATAATTTTGCTTATGTTCTCCCAGTTTTCGTCTAAAATATGATTGGAATTGATTTCGATATTTTTCTTTGGATTAAAATAATATTCGATGAAGTTTTGTGTGTATTCTGCCACTTCTGGAACTTCCGGAAAAGCGTCCATGAAATCTCGATCACTTTTTTCACAAAACCCTTTGAAGTACCATTCGAGCATTAGATTTGGATTTGCATTACGATTGAATAAAGCGATTATGTCATGACCATGTGATGTTAAAAGTCCAGTATTAAAACAACAACTTTTTTCATCTTCAGCATACATAATTTTATTCTCTTTATAACATTGTGTAAATGTATTATTAAAATAGCTAAGTAAAATTGAATTATTTTTCTCATTAAATGACCATGCTTCTTTTTCAGCTATTCTGGCCAGATAATCTATCTTGCCAAGAAAATCCTCTTTCTTCCCGCAAAATGCAAAGTCAGTTAACTTTTTTCCTTCTGATGACTCATTAATCGCATCTTCATTAAAATCTTCAATTACTTCTATCATAATTAGGTCTCCTTATTTTGATCTTTTGAAACAAAATCTTTATTTATTAATTCGCCTAGTGTAGCTAAATAGTTTTTTCTTTTTAAACAATTTTTACATTCATTCTTATAATAAGGATTGGCTAGCGATTCTTTTAAAGCTGAAAGATAGAGCCGTGATTTATATATTAAATTTAAAACTTCATCTACAAAATCCTTTGAAAATGATTTAATAGTGCTATCTTTTAATAGTTTTGCTTCACTTTCTAATTTCGACCTCTCGATTAAAAGTTTCTCAATTAGATTTTTTAATTCTGAATATTGCGGATAAGTGGGTGGCATTGATATACGTTGAATTTCATCTTCTGCTATTTTAATTCGTTTTGTTATATTTTTAATGTCCCTCATCATAGCTAAAAAAATTCTATTATCACTTGTTATTTTCAAAAAAATCGAAAAGTTTTCATTAAATGAATTTCTAAAATTGACAGTTGCTTTAACATAGTCTTTATAATAAAGACCGCTTTTTTCGCAAGAAAAACAAGGATCTTTTTCTAAATCATTGTTAAAATCTGTATTTATTAATAAGGTCGATCGTGTACTATGGAGATTAGCTTCTAAAGATACAATTTTTTCTATTATGTTGTGGTCAGAAATTAAATTGTCATTTGAATACTCAGTTAGATGTGCTAACCAATCTAAATTAAATGCAGTCATAGCTTCAACAACACTGTTCTTTATATCAGTAAAATCAATATGCCTTATTTGCAATCTAGTTAATTTTTCTTGAAATTTTTCATTTATATTATTAAGGCGTTCGTTTTGCTTAAATATCACAATACCTAAAAAAACCGTCCCTATGTAAGTTAGCAAGCCTAATATTAAAGCATCTAAATCTAATATATTTTCTCCAAATATAAAAATTGCTACAGCTCCCAAAGGTATAAATATTAAAAATATAATTATAAAACGCTCTACAAATTTTTTCATCTTTTTTACTCCTTTTTCAGAAAATTATATATTTTGCGATTGATCCAATAATTAAAACAACTAAACATGATTGAAATTATTACTATTTTCAATGCAATAAAATTGTTAACCTAGTTTTCGATATTTGAATTTTTGTGCCTTTAATATGAACTCCAGTTCGTGTAAACTATAAAGCTTCTTCTACAGCTTATTTTGCAAAACTAAAAATTTCATCATACATCTAATATTGATAATTCTATTTAGCAATAATATTTATTATATTTATTGTTGCTATACTACTCATGATCTAGTTATAAAAGTCTGAAATATATCATTTTCGACTGTCTAAAAAACTACAGTTTTTTAGACACTGCTTAAACGACTCAAATTAAATAAGAAAATCATCACAAAATTGTATAATTAATAGTCTATAAATCAAAGTACACAAAATATATATTTATTATACAAGTATTATAGCATATTTTAGAAAAAAAGAAAACCCGGAAATTTTCCAGGATAAATTTTCTTTTTAACTTATTTCTAGTTTGTTCTTTTATAAAAGTGTGTAGGTTATGTGTCTAAATTTTTGAAACTGTTCTTCCGAATATTTCCGATAGTTCGTTATTATTAGTTCTTGTTTCTTCTTCTCGCTGCATATTAGCATCTGCAAACGCTGCTGCACATATCCTTGATATAGCTTTTATAGTAATTTCTTCTACTTTCTTAAAAACGATTACTATATCCGCAATATTATAATTTTTGTCATATCCTATTGAGAAAGCATTTTTGTTTTGACTTTTCTTTAATGAGTTCTTCAGCATCTTCTCGCTAACATGAATATATTTGCAAAATTCTTTAAAATCTGCTTTAAGTTCTGAAGTGCATTTTTCACAAACTGGTATTTTTTTGGATAATTTCATTTTCATTCCTGAAGTAAAATCTTTTACGAATTTTTCTTTGTTCTCTGAATATCTATAATTTATCCAACAGTAAATATTTTCTATTTGAATTCGGGCCAATGAACCTAGTACTATCAAGCTGCCTCTTTTGGCAATCTCAATTGATGATTCATAAATTTCTAATACACGATTTATTAAAGACACAATAAAGTTCAATTCACAATTATCTTGATCTTTAAAAGTTTGCATAAATTCTTTATGAGCAGTATTGGCCATCGCCAAAAACATACGTTTTTGCTCCTCTATTTTCACAAGGTCTAATTTCTTCCATAATTCAATTATATCCATTTTATCATTCCTCTAGTTGTAAGATTTAAGTAAAGATATAAAGACAACTTTTTGACTATTCAAAAAGTTCGGTTATTGCTACAATTTTTTGTATTTTTTATTTAGCTTGTCTATTTGATATGGAAGTTCATATAAATAATGTAAAATTGATTCGACAAAGCCAATAATTTCTTTTACATCATATAAAGAAATGTCTTCGCCACCATGAGCACCCTCGTTTCCTAAAATCCTTATGAAAGTACTACAATCTTTTAAAGTATCCGGAAGGATATTCTTTCTCGCTAAATCTTCAATCATTTCCTTCAGGTTGCTACCTTTTGCTTTTTTATTATTACATACTTTTTCTAATACCATTCTTAATGATAATAAACAGATATTATTATGTATGTTTACAACTTTTAGCGCAGCTTCAAATGCATTTTTTATATCTCTTGGAACTTTAATAAAACTTGAGGAGCATAAAGGAAACAATATTTTTTTATCGATATTATAACCTCCGTCATAACAATCATCCCAACTTTCAAATGATTCTCTATATAAAGATGCATCTCCACAAGTTGGGCACATTAATAAAAACCAAAAAGTTGAACTCCAAAAATCCGAATGCCTCTCATCTTCATCATGATAATTAACTACAAAATTTTCATAATGTGCCTTGTTTTCTAAAGGCAATTTGTTCCCACAGTGATAACACATTGTTAATATACTTACTTTGTTCGCAGAGCTCTGTTTTTTTAGTTTATCATTTAAGTTCATTTTTTTGCTCCTTTATATTTTTTGCTATATTAATTGCTTCAGCGCAACGCTGGCGCCATGAATATATCCCAAAATGGATTCTTTCCAGGAATCACCTTTTTCAGCTTTTAAAAGAGAAAAAATTGCCCAAGACATAGTATCATCAGGTCTAGCATCTAAAATGCTAATCAATCCATCATTCAAATGAGCATAAATTGTTTTAATTGTAAAAGCTTCTTTGCTTATCTTAGTTTCAAGTAAATAATAGATTAATGCATCTAAAAGATCAGTAATACCAGCAGCTGGATCTGTTTGATAGTTATTTGAATCCGGATACAGTTCTTCAACTATTTCACTTACACTTTCTTCAAGAGCTCTAGTACCTTTTGCTTCTTTAGATAAATACCATGTTTTTTCTAGTTTTGCATTAATAGTCATATTCTTCTCTCCTTAAAAATTTGTGTAAATATGTATTTATATCTTTACATCCTTAAGCCCTTAATTCTTCTTTACATCGAGGGCAAAAAGGTCGATCTAAAAATTTATAAGTTCGCTTTTCAAATCCATATTCACACACTTCACATTTAAATAATGGCTTATTTGCAATAATATCCTGAAATATCTTGTTAGGTTTCTTCTTCATCAAGAAGTCTATTGTAAAGCCAATAACCCTTGTTAGTAAGTCCTCGAAAATCATCTAATAATAGTCCTTCAATTACGAATTTAAAGAATATTTCTGAAAGACGAAAGGAATTTAATTCGTACTTATATCCATCCTCATATTTGTTAAACATATCATTAAAGTCAATATATCTTATCTTCATTTTTTCCAATTTTGTAGCAAAATCATAAAAAAATTTTCGATAAGTTGTTTCTTCTATAATCTTTTGTTTTCCTTTTGCATGAATCCAATTATCTGGCAATGCATAATGAAGCTTAATTTTTTCATCAAGCCAAGAAAAATCATATTTGTTATTATCTTCATATTTTGATAGTCTTCGCTTCACTTCTCTTTTTTCGCAAAATATACTCCAAAAAACAAAGCGTACTGGCTTTGTTATTAATGATAAAAATCGTATTATGCCTTTTTTCCACTTAATAATGATTTTGAAAAATTTTTCTTTTAGTGATTTCACAAAAAATAATATCAAGCTTAAAATTAAGCCTGCAATTACTGTTATTATTATTATTTCCCACATAATTTTTCCTAATTCTTTCTTAAATATACAGCAAAGTTTAAGCTGTCCAAATTTGCTGTTTTTGTTTTAAATTTTTTGTTTTTTCCAAAGATTGCAAAATCCCTTTACTAATATCTTCTGCCATCTCTTTGTAAAAAATCTTCATATCTTTCTTCAATGCGAAAATTATTGATTGAATAACCAACTGATCCATAGCAGAACTACTGACAATTCCATCAGTACAATCTTTAATTATACTGAAAAACTCTTCTTCTGTTATTTCAGTCGGAACAAAATCATCATAATCAGAATAGTCACCTTTATCAAAAAATTCGAAAGCACAATAATAGCATCTATAAATTTGAATAACTGGATTATAAACCCCATTTAAGTCGGCATCATATATCTTAACCTTTAGTTCTTCTTCTACTGCTGAGTATTTGCTGTACTTATCATTTTCGGAATAATCTACTACATTCACTTTATCTGACTTGCAAAAAGGACAGCTAACGCTGTTTGAATAATTCTTTAAACTCATCATAATAGCTTTGAACTCTAGTTACAATTTGCAATTGTTCCAAAACTTCTTGACATCTTCTTCAGTATACCATTCATTTTCAGGAACTTCAAATAAAATACTTTCAATAAAAACTATATCTGATTCAGTTATATCAACCGAACTTTGTCCGGAGACTTTTTCAATAATTAAGTTTCCGAATATTTGATTTTGAAACTTTGATTTAGATGGAATATTACAATTATATAAGCGACCAATTTTGCGATTCTTAATACCTAAATCATCAAAATAAACATACAGGTTACGATCTAAATATGCATGTCCAACATATTCTTGAATTCCAAGTTGCTCATATTTTCGTTCATCGTATCTGCCAGCTCTAATCTCACCCTTTTTACCAGGCTCCTTATAGTAATAATTGTACATATATATCTCCATTCCTATTCAAGTTCTTCTAATTCCGTGATATCTTTTTTATATTGAGTATCCATTTCTTTTCTACTTTTATAAATAAAATCTAACATGCTTAAAATATGAAAGGCTTGATAAATTGTAAGAATGGCCAAAATTAAAAATATACGAGAAAATATCATTGTTAAAATTATAGAAATTATTAAGATTAAAATCACGGAAAGTAAATATATTTTCTCGCATTTTATTCTTCTTTCGAATTTATTCGATAATAAAAAATATTGAATCAATGACATTATAATAGTTAATCTTTTATCGGACTTTGTTATTCTAGGCGACTCTGCTTCTAGATAATTGATTAATAAATCATTATTGATATCAATTGATTTGCACTCCCAATTATTCAACTGTGCAAAAGAAGCTGCCTTTTTTATTACACTTAATTGTGATTCAATATCTTCTTGTTCGCTATCCATAATCCTTACCCTTCTAAATTATCGTTTGATAATAACTTCTTACAGCATTTTTATAGTCATTTAAGAAATTATAAGTTTGCATCCTGCCTTTATAAACAACTTTAAAAGTTTTAATATTTATAATGATATAAGATAAATGGATAATTGGAAATATCAAAAATAAAAGA
>WRBM01000053.1 GCA_009784525.1 Erysipelotrichales bacterium
CTTTAACTGCTGAATTTTATTGTCTCCTTCGATATAATAATTTAACATATAAAGATGCCGGAGATGTTCTTGGCATGGAAAAAGCCGCAGTTTCCTATCGCATTAAAAATAATAAAATTGAAACTAAACATATTAGCTTCTTAAAAGAATACATTAAGCAATTCATCTAAAATCTGTGCATTCGATTTTTCAAAATTAGAACTAAAAAGCAAAAGAAAAGGACCAAAATTTAAGGTCCTTTTTGTTATTTATTTTTCATCTGCCCCACAGTTCGACTCCAAAAATTCCTGCAACAACTCTGAACATTACTGGGATAATTGCAATTGAAGATACAGTAATTATTATCGCTAGAATAAGATTAGAAATTCTTCCTTTTGCAGCTTGCTTCTCTTCAGCACTATTCGCACTTCCAAAAGCAATTCCTACTTTGACTCCTACAAACGTAAATACAATTAATGCAACTAATAGTGCAATTCCTATCCCCCATGTAAAAACGGCTGTGTCTATTGTTTCTAGCAATCTTTGTAATTCTGGGTTTGGAACTCTATTCATAAATGTGCTCCCCAAACTCGGTAGTCTTTCTATCATCGTTTTAAATCCTTTCTTTCTTAAAGCTAAAATTGGACTCCAATTTTTCTATTTTTGCTTGATAATATTCTACCATAAAGGTCGAATTTTGTCAAGTATCATTTTGGTTAGGAAAAAGGTAATTCGATTAGAAAATACCATTTTAATACCAAAATGCTTATCCTGCTTAATCTTTTCTCAAATATTTAGCTTTTTTGGTGCATGTTTGCCTTGCGAAAAATGGCGGATTATGGTATAATAATCTGGAAATTTTAGGGGGCTGTATATGGAAGATAATAAAAAAAATCAGTTTCATCTTAGAATTACAAATTTAAAAGTTATTGACCATATAGAACAACTTATGGAAAAAGAAGAACTTAGTAAGAATGCCGCAGTCAATAAAATATTACTTGCCGGCGTAAAAGCTTTAGAAGATAATCCACCCCCCGCCGTCCAATTCTCCGGCGGTAAATTTGATGCCCTGTTTGAAGAAAGTAAAAAAGAAATTATTGAAGTCCAATTGAATCAATTTTTTCATGATAAAACAACCGCTTATATAATTAACATGCTAAAAACTATCTCAGCTTGTTTTGGAATCGAATTACCGGAAACAATCGATTTAACTAAGATGCCGGAAGAACTGGCTGAAATAAAAGCAAACTATCTAAAAAGGATGAACGGCTAATCATGTCAACACCGCATATTATTTTCAATGTCGAATATCATCAACATTATTCAGAAAAAAATCGCAAAAAAATTATCGAATCCGGAAATCCAAAACTACAAAAATATTTAAAAAAATCAGACTTCTATAGATGCAATTCAAAGTTTGATTCCGTTGAGTATTTCTCCAGAGATAAAGCTACTGAAAAGAATGATATGGAAACCGTAAAAACATTAGATAAGCTTATGACTCAAACAGATGAAAATAGAGGAAGCATTCTTGGTTATGCTGGTGATCGGCCAGGGTCAACTGGTCTTTGGAATAGAGATGGAGATTTATCTGAAGAACAGAAAAAAGAACTCAGAGAAGACCTCCGAAAAACAGAATCAAATATTTGGTCTTCCGTCTTAAGTTTCACTCCTGAGTATGCAAAAGATTTTTGTAGTTCAAAAGCACAAGCTCATAATTTAGTTTCAAAAGAAATTGATAAATTTTTTGAAGCTGCTGGGTTAGATCCTTTAAACATGAATTGGTACGCATCTTTTCATGTCAATACAGAAAATCCGCATTGCCATATTATGTTCTGGGAAAAAGAAAAAACAAAAATAAAATCAAATGGACAGAAATCATTTTCCGATGGCAAGCTATCAAAAAAATCATTAAATAAGTTTAGAGAACTAATAGCAGTTCATCACAGATATCGACCTGAGTACTGGAAAGGTCGTGATGTTTTAAAAAAAGCTATGATGCATGATTTCAATAAAGACATTCCTTGCTATAACGAAATTTTTAAACTTCATGAAAATTTTAAACTGAGTCCAAAAAGATATCAATTTCAAACTGCTGAAAATAAAAAGAGATTACACGAATTGAAAGATGCATTATTAGAAACTAATCCTGAAACCAAATTATTATATGATAAATATATTAATCAAATTAAATCAGAAGGATTAAGTATTATAAAGAATTTAAATGAAAATAAAATTCCTATACCGCCTCAAGCCAGAAACTTTATAACAAATCGAACTGATGAATTTAATAAAAGAATTTTTAATGCTCTAATAAAAGCTATAAAGTCTCTTGATTTAGAAGGACCGAAGATATACACAAATTTTGAAAATAAAAAAAATTTAAGAAGAGAAAGCAGAGAATCAAGAAAGAAAAATATAACGAAAGTAAGAAAATTTCATGTCTGGTTTAATGATGCAATGATTCGATTATTAGCGTCGATGCAAGATCTGCAAGAAAGTTTTATTGAAGACTTTGATTCTGATTCAGATGATGAATTGCAAAACGATTAAAAAAGAGGAGTGCTACCAATGTCTAAAAGAAAAAAGTTTCTAATCACTACAGCTATCTTTTCAGTAATTTTTTCGATTTCGTCGTTCTTTTTTGCCTGCTTCATTTTAGCTATTTTAAATGTTTCTTCAGACATTCCGTTAAATATTACTTTTATATTGAACCAAGTTTTTGATAATAGTTTCTTTGAAATCTTTGGCGCTCTCTTTATAACTTTTTTTATTGTGTATATAATTTTCTCTGTAAAGTATAAGTTATTTAATATGAATATTTTATTGAATAAAGTTGACAGGATGAATAGTAACCTTCACGGAGCTTCTGACTTTTTAAACAAAAAAGAAATGGATCATATACTCGGTGCAAAAAGTCAGAAAGGCGAATCTTTAGATAAACCTTTTACTATGAAAGGAGTTGAAGTAAGCGAGTTTAATGGTTTTATAGTTAATTCTCAAAAAATAAATGGTGATTTACACTTTCACGCAATAGAAAAACAGCATGGTTGTATTTTCGGAACTCCAGGAACTGGTAAATCTACCTACGCTTTAGGTCCTACAATTCAAGCCTGTGCGAAAAGCAAAAGAAAGCCTTCTCTAATTATAAATGACACAAAAGGAGAATTGGCAGCGAATCATATAAGATTACTTCGCGATTCTGGATATAATTGTATTGTCTTAAACTTAAGAGAACCTCGAAAATCTTTACGTTTTAATCCGCTTGATATTATTTGGGATATGTATCAAGAATACGAGGATTCTCTTCGTGAGACTCCTGATAGTCCAAAATATCAAGTCTTAGATAAAGTTTCTTCATTGATTACAGAAATCGCAATGACATTATGTCCAGCTGATGGTGGTGGTGATCAACAAACTTGGCAACAAGGAGCTCAAGGATTAATAAAAGGAATTATTTGGGGAATGCTTGAGGATGGTCAAACAAAAGAATATGGCATGACAAAAGCTAAATTTACCTTTTCTCAGTTTTCAAATATCTTAAATAGGCAAGGAAAACAATTACAAAATTTCTTAACGGAAAGACCCGTTAAATCTAAAGTTTGGGACTACGCTGCTCAAGTAATCGATAATAAATCAGAAAAAACATTAGCAGGTTATTTATCTAGTACTCAAACAGCATTACAATCTTTTTTAGAAGATGGTATTCTTTACATTACATCCGGAAGTGATTTTGATTTAAGTGAATTACCAAAAAAGCCAACCGCATTATTCTTAATAATTCCTGATGAAGATAAAAGCAGATACGTTTTGGCTAACTTAATGATTTGCCAATTATATAACTACCTAACCTATACTGCATCCATGACCGAAGCTATTACTTTAGATAGAACTTTTTATTTTATGTTAGATGAATTTGGTCAGATGCCAAAGATTCCTCAGTTCCCACATTGGATTTCCACCTCAAGATCAAGAAATATTTTCTTCTTTATAATTCTTCAAGCATTATCCCAACTAAAAATTTATGGAGATAATGAATCCAAAACAATTTTGCAGAATTGCCATCTGCAGCTTTTTCTTGGTGCCAGCGAACTTGACACTTTAAAATATTTCCAAGAAGTATTAGGAACATACACCGTTGCACAACGTTCCTCAAATATCAGTTCCCAAGGTATACTTGGCGAATATCAAGGAAATCTTGGTTCTCAAAAGAAATATTTAGTAGAATTAGATGAACTTCAAAAGATTGGAAGTGGCGACGGAAGAGGTAAAGGATTTTTTACTCTACAAGGCCATAAGCATGGCAAAGTGTCTTTTGTTCCTGTTTTTGATGAAGAACTTAATAAAAATGGAACATTCAAAAAAGGTGCTTTTGATTTTCAAAAAAAATCAATTCATCTAGATTTTTATGAAAATTATTATGATATATTAGTTCGCCATCAAACTTTTCTTGATATTCAAAGAAAACAATCAAAAGTCATCTCAGGAGATGCTCTTTCTTTCGAGGAGGACGATGAACTAGACTTTGTTGAAACAACTAATCAAAATCATCCTAACTTTAGACCTATTAAAGAACTCACTCCGGATATTTTAAAAGAATTAGGAATTGATGAGACCTCTGAAGAAAATGATTCAATTGATGAAATCGATAGGTTGAAAAATAAAATATCTAAACCTAAAGACAAAGGAGACACTTAAATGTTAAACATTCTAAAAAAACTTAAAAATCCTTTTATAATTATTGCAATCGGATGTGCATTTTCATTTGCATTTTTTTCGCTTGAGGTAGTTGAAGCACAAAACTTTGAAACAGATATTGAATCATCAATTGAAATAATGAATGCAGGAATGCCGGAAACAACTTCCGGATTGTCTTTACGAAATTTTTCAGTCGGTGGTTACGCTCTACCTGGTGTTGCGATTTTTAATTTGGTCTCTGATGGACTTCAGAGCGCATCAGGTTTTTATGATATTTCGATGCGAAATGGTATTACAACATATAGTACGCATTATCAGACTATCATGATTTCCCCAGGTTTTAATGGTACAGTTCGAACAATGCATGGAAGTATTTTAGCTCCTTTGACAGAAATTCCTATAGAATCTTTAGGGGGGCTGATTCGATTTCACGACATGACTGGTGCACCAATTTCAGAACTTGGCATTGTTTATATGCCAACTCCAAGGTTTGAAGTATTTGGACTTCGAGAAGGGGAGTATTGGACAAATGAAGATGTCACTGTCAGGTTAACCTATGATCGAGATGGCATTTTATCTTCAAGAACTTATAATTATAATACACTAAATCAGCATTTTGATTTAACATTTGAAACTGCTGGCTATGGATTAACTTCAATAAAAACACCAGTTCAATTTAATTTAAATTTCCAAATTAACAGAAGTTTACCGCAAGGAAGCGTTACGGCCAGAAATGGTAATTTCGACAGATCTTCACCGGATCACAATTCAGCCACAAACACATTTTTTTACGGATATACTAACAGATCAGTTGAGTTTCATTTTTTTCAAAATACAAATGGAAATAATGTTTCTGTAAAAATCGCTAATGAACATCCGACATTAGGTTTTCCAGAATATACTTTATCTGGAAATCTTGTTTTATTAGATTCTCCTGGTATTTATCGTATTACAATGACGGATTTAGCCGGAAATCAAACCAGCTATCGTTTTGTTATTGAAAGAGAGATTGAAAATATTTCTTCGACTCATAATAATTCAACTCCAAATATAACTTCCATTATTTCTGGATTTACAGCCAGCAATAGTGGTTTTATCGACTTATTTGACTATATTTATAGTTTTGGATTTTCGCGTCAATCTTCAGTTACTTTGTCTTGGATTGCAAATCCTCCATCTGGAAATAATGTTATAGCTAATCATAATGGAAACATTGTTTCCTCTGGATTTTTAAACATAACAGCAGAAGGATCTCACACTGTTGTTTTTTCTGACTTAGCTGGCAATCAAAAGACTTTTAATTTTGTAATTGACCGAACTCCAGCTTCCGGAGTTTTAACTGGCGTTACAAATGGCGGATTCACAAATCAAAATGTTTTATTCTCTTGGACAAATAAAGAAAATGGTTTAGCAGTTAATGCCGAAGTAACTCGACCTAACGGAACCATGGAAGTTTTGAGTGCACAAACCCTAACTTTTACTGAAGATGGTTTGTATATAATTGTTTTAATGGATGCAATTGGAAATAGATCAAATGACTATTCTTTTACAATTGATAGAAGATCTACAAATGCACATCTTAACTTTAGCGCACTTCAAATAAATAATCATACAAGAGGCGCTGTCAATTTATTCTGGACAAATTTTTCTAATGGAAACGATGTTGTCTCAGCATTAATTTCTAGAAATGGAAATGCAGCAGAGATATACACAATGAATAAAAATATAAGTGAAGAAGGATTTTTTGTAATAACTTTAACAACTCGTGCTGGTGTGATTTCGGCTCATTCATTTACAATTGATAATTCATTACCCACTTTTTCAATTAGCGAAACAAGAGGGTTTTCCAATAGCTCTTTAGTTCTTGATGGAAATAATAATGCAAGAACCAACGCTGATTCTTTTACTATTAATTTTAATCCTAATCAAAAGAATAGTTTAAATTTAGTTTCCGTGCTTCATAATAATACTACCTTTAATAATTCATTTTCTGTTTCATCGGAAGGCGAGCATCATTTTATAATCAGAGACCAGATTGGAAACGAAGTTTCTTTTACAATTACAATTGATAGAACACCACCAACAATAAATCTTGTGAGAAGCGCTGGTGCTCAACATATCGGTTCAACTTCAGGAATCGATGGTTCGATTAACTCTAATGCATTTAACTTTACATTATTTTTTACTTGGAATAAACCTGGTACAACCGCTTTGTTAAATAGAAGAACTGGATTAAACTTTTCTGATGCAAATGATATGCATTATTCTCAAGGCGAATTAATTCATCTGGATGGTAATTATAGACTAACAGTAACAGATGATGTAGGGAATATTACAATATACTTTTTTGAAATAAGAACTACTTTGCCTTTAGATAATTTTAATGCACTTGTTAATCATAATCAAAGCTTTGCCTTCAGAAGTCAGCTTTGGTCTGTCCGTGACCATAATGGAACTCTTTACAGCTTTAATAACGAAGAAGATGCGAGAACTTTCGCAACTTGGTCCGAGTGGCAAACAATCGAACAAGGCCCTTATGATGGATCGAGTCAGATATTTAGCAATATTCATAATACAAATTCAATTCCTTTTCACTGGCCGTCTCATTCTTGGACAGCACAATGGTACTATATTTATATCGATAATCTTGGCAATCCCATTATCTTTTTCGGAAATCCATTGTTTGGTGATACAGCTGCAATAGATAGTGCAATCAGATTTCATGTGGATAGAGCCATAACAAATGGTTATTTATTCATGCCAACAATGATTTCTGAAATCGGTCAGGCTTTTCCAGGTAATCCAAATATTCCAAATCCAAGACTTCAGGTTCCGCAAGATATTTTTTATCGCGCAATACCTTTTAGCGGAACTGGAGATCAATCTGAATTTCCTGTTATATTTTTTAATCGACCATCATTTCCTGGTCTATCCAATCATAATACTAATTTTAGGCTGAGACTTGGAAATACATTTAGTGCGTTGATGACTCATACAGAATTGAATAATCACATTATGAATCAGACTGGTTCTGTGATTTATCACATTCAGGAAATTGATTTTGCTGGAAATATATTTGAATATAGAGTTGTTTTAGTTGTCAATCCGCCAACATTTAATGTCTCTACAGAGTTTGGGAATGATATTTCAGCAGATTTTAATAATAATTTAAATTCGGCCGCAACTCTATTTTATACTCACCGCATTTCTTTATCTGCTTTTGATTTCTTTGATTCTTATAATATATTAGAAATAAGAAGGGTAGGAGAAATCAATTGGCGAAGATATTGGGGCGGCGCAACAGCCTTTTTAAATGAATCAGGTGTTTTTGAAATAAGAACCAGAAACAGAGCTGGTTTTATAAGTGCTATAAGAACAGTTAATATTTCATTAGAAGAAATTCAAATTAATGTATCTGAAGAGATAAATAATTCAGAAGATCTTGATGGTTTTTGGTTCAATATTTCAAATCTTGTTGAGCCAAATGAAATTATTTCAATTACAATATGGTTCAATGATATTCAAATATTTGTTGATTCGCTCGGCAATCCAATTACTTCAAACAGGTTATCTTACTTTTTCAGTGTTAACGGAAGATATACTGTTCAGGTGGTAGACCGATTTAACAGAATGCCAGTTTTAACTTACGAACTTCAAAGAGATCTTCCAGTGGGTCGTTTATTTGAGTTTGGCTCATCCTTGGAACTTCAGGCTGGATTGACACATTTTAGCAATCAAGGATTTTTCTTGAACTGGTCTTCAGCAGGGGCCGAAGCTGTTTGGGTATTTAACGGCAATGAAGTAACATACACAAGAAATTTTATTATAAATGCAGTTGGTAGTCATACAATCAGACTTTTTCATAGCTCCGATCCAAGTATATTCAGAGAATTTTATTTTGTCATCGATAGAACATTACCTAACGCTATTATCTTCGATACAAACAATGTTCCGATAATATCAGGAAGTAGAACTAATCAAAATGTTATTATTACCTGGGAAGAAATTAGGGCTAATGGTAACATAGTTTCAGGAACTTTAAATGGTCTTTCGATAAATTCTGGAGTAGAAATTACTGAAGAAGGGGAATTTACTTTAATTCTTCGCGATTCGGCGGGTAACTCCAGAACAATCAACTTTCAAATAATTAAGAGCCCGCCAACATTTCAAATTTGGGCCGGTGTAACATTAATATTACCAGAAACTGTTACGAATCAGGATGTCAGAGTTGTTTGGCATGATTGGAGTGTTACTGCTGTAATTTTTTCTAACTTTAATCCGGCAAGAGCTTACTCTTCAGGGTCATGGATTTGGGAAGAGGGAACACACATAATTGTTTTAACTGATGATGCCGGTAATTC
>WRBM01000054.1 GCA_009784525.1 Erysipelotrichales bacterium
AATCCTGCAAAAAAGGCTGAAACAATCGGGGATGCGTTGGAGTGTAGAAAGTGCACAGGCGGTGCTTACTTTGAGAGCTAAAGTAGAGAGTGGTTTGTGGACTACAGTAGTAAAGCCACTCATTATGAAGTTGTGAATTTAGAATTTACCCCCGAAAAAAAATTACACCCCAATCTGCGTTAGCAGTTGAAAATCCCAGAAATCTATGGTATAATAATAGTATAAAACATATAGATCTATTTTTATAGAAACCACAAAACTTATAGAAAAGGGAAGATCAGCGGAAACGTTGGTCTTTCTTTTTATTTTAATAGGAGAAATTACAAATGAACGATTTAAAATGGTACACAATTAATGATAATTATACAGAATATTTAAGAAGCTTTGAACCACGAATTCCTAAAAACAATTACGGACCTGATAAATTCAAGCCTTTATTTGGAATTATATTTGAAAAAAACGGATTCGCTTACGTTTGTCACGTCACAAGCCCAAAACCGAAGCATGAAGCGATGCCACAAACAGAGGACTTTAAAAAAATTTACGACCCAAATAATCCCAATCTTTTAATAGGATGTATTAACCTTAACTACATGTTTCCTGTTCCAAAATCTGAACTCACTGAAGTTAAATATGATGAAATAGAGAAATATCGTTTATTCAAAAACGAAAAAGAAAAAACGCAATACATCGGTCTTTTGAAAAAAGAAATGGAAGTAATATCAAGTTCAATGGTGAGAGACGATGCACGATATTTATATGATATTAAGAAAGATGATCCAGAGCGTTTCATCTCAAAAAGACTTCTTGAATATCAATTATTAGAAGAAAAAGCTAAATCATGGCATTTGGCAAGGGATTCTTTTCAATATTTATATTCAAAGACAGAGGCAGAAAATGGTTGGACAATGCTTAGGAAGTTCTATGACGGCAATCTAACTTCAAATCAGATAATAGGACAAAGATATTTGTATCGCCATAATGAATTTAAAATAATTGCTGCTCCTGATAAGAATACGATAGTTTCTGTCGATAATAGTGGCGAGAAAAAAGCAATCAAACTAACGCTTGATGATAATGGCAATTTAAAAACAAAGAACTTTAATTATAACGAAATAGAAACTTTAGAAAAGTTCGAAAAAGATGATTACTCCAAAAAACTTTCTATAAATGCTCAACTTTTACTTTATTATTGCGGGGAATTTGAAGATGATGAGATTATTGGCAGAAAGTTTAGGATTAATAAGCTTCCTTTTACCATCACAAAAGCATTGAAAAGAGAATATGTAGTTGCTTCAGATTCAAATAATAAAGAAATTGTTATCAGCTTGCAATTAGATAATAATAATCGATTGAAACCTGAAATAATTGGTATGATTCCAGAATCTGGCAAGTTTAACAAAGCGTCTGATAAGACCTTTGAGTTGGAATAAAATATACACAAAAGAAAAGAGATTATAGAAACTTTATGTTAAATCCAAAAATGATACCCATGTAAGAAATCAAAATAAAAGAAAACTATACAACAGTTGTCATTTTTTCTTCTCAAAGAGAGTGCTAACCATATGTTGAAAAAAAGCGAGAAATGTAATATAATATTACATAGTAGATTTAAGGAGAAACAAAATGGCCAAACGTATAATTCCGCCGAAAACAAAACAATCGGCTTTAATAATATCTAACCCACCATTAACGATTAAAGATTTAATTTTTTTGTTCGTCTTACTTTTAATCCTTGCTTTAATTTGGATGACATCGTTTGGTTTATTTGTTCGACTTTTTCTTATTGGCGCAATAGGCGCAGTCGGCTCAGCGCTTGTGTTTACCAAAGTCAATGAAAATTCCGCTTATGTTTTTTTCTTTTCAATGATTGGCTTCTTACTTCGCAAAAAAAGAATTGAATCATTTGAACTTAAAGAAACTTTGGGATTTGAAATAAACGATTGTTTTGTTTCAATAAGAAATGCCAGAGGTTATAAATTAAACAGCATTGTAATTGAAATAAATGGCGTAAATTTTGGCATTCTAACCGAAAGAGAACAGAATTATCTCATAGAGTTGCTTGCTATTTTATTTCAACGTACTCAAAACGGAAAAATTGTTAAACTTGATAAAGCTTTAAACTTTGATACTTATCTTGAACAAATCAAAAAAAGAAAAGCCTATTTCGAGGAAAAGTTTGATAAAAAGATAGAAGAGCTAAAAGCTAAGTTATCTTCTTCAAGTCCTCAAAATGTTATAGGAATTAAAAAAGAGATAGAAAATCTTCAAAAAGAAAAAGCGGCTTCACCTTATTTAGATATTTTAAATAATCAGGAAGTACATCTTGATTATTTTAACTCTGAAGAACCGAAACTAGTAGAAACTTTTTATTTAGTTCTATATCATTCAAATGAGCAAGATTTGTTAATAGTCGCAAATGATGCAATCAATCGTTTAAATAATGCATCTCTTGAATCATTTATTTTAGAAAAACAAGAACTAAAAGAATTTTATGAGTTGTTTTATGACCAAAAGTATGACAAAGAAGATAATCTTACGATTCCGGCTATTGAAGAAAATGCCAAAAAATTAATGATTGGCAATGAAGAGTATAAAATTGCGACTTTAGGTAAATTATCGATGTTTTGCGCTAATGCCTGGTTGTCTGCTTTAACTTCAATTCAAAATACAAAAGTAGTGATTAGTTTTTCAGGGCATGCAGATGTAAATAAAGTTAAAAAAAATATCGACAGATCCATTCTGGAATTGAAAAGCCGAATGGAAGAAAAAAACATCACAGAGTCAATACGTAACCAGCTTGACTATGATATCGCTTCTTATTTGAACCTTCTCACCGATATTCAGTTTAATGGCGATTCTGTACTTACGTTTAGTTTGTTTATTCTTTATCCTGCCCACGAACAAAAGAGGGTAGAAGAAACTTTCAAAGACAGTACAATTCATATTAATCGTTTAATGTTCAAACAATTGCCTGCTTTTTTAGAAATGATGCCTTACTCATTAATTTCTAACTCTATAAATGAAGCTGTTAAAGATATCCAGGCAGTTTCCCTAGCTTCTGGTTATCCTTTTGTATCCAAAAAATTTCTAGACAAAAGAGGCCAATACACAGGATTTAGCCAATCAGCTATCTTCTTTGATCAATTTGCTAGTTGGCGTGAAAAAAGTAAGATCAGAACAAACGCCAATATGTGCATTATCGGAAGACCCGGGGGCGGAAAATCATATTTCTTAAAAAAATCAGTTATGCAAGAATTATTAAACGGGACACGTATCTTTGTTCTTGACCCTGAAAATGAATATATCCACCTATCAAAAATGTTAGGCGGAAACTATCTGGATGTTGGCGGACTTTCCAAAGGAATTATTAATCCATTTCATGTTTTTGCACTTCCGCAAATTGATGAAATAGATATAGAAGATCAATCAGAAGAAGCCCAAGGTAATGTTACTAATCACATAAGTTTCCTTCAGGAATTCTTTAATACTGTTATTCCTAACCTTAAACCTGATTATCGGGATCTTCTAAATAATGAGATTGTTCTTCTTTATGAAAATTTTGGCATCTCAGATTTTACAGCAGTAGAAGAATTGCCTGCTTCAAAATTTCCAACTTTTGATGATTTATATAAACAAGTTAAAGAATCTCTTGAGCTAGAAGATAACACAGAAAGAAGACATACATTTTATTTAGATGGGCTTTTGAGAATAGAACTTGCATTAAGATCTTTTATCGGTTCTGGCGCTTATGCTAAAATTTGGAACGGATACACAAGTTTAAATTTAAACAATGATTTTACCGTTTTTGATTTCCAAAAATTGTTAAGTTCAGGAAACAAAATAGTTTCTTCAGGTCAAATGTTTTTGCTACTTAGATATTTAATGCAGGAAGTTATAAAAAATAAAATCAATAACGATACTTTAGGGATTGATAAAAATATTATGATTGTAATTGATGAAGCGCATGTTTTTATTGATCCTAATAATCCGGCTGCATTAAAATTTATGAAAGATGTTGGAAAAAGAATAAGAAAATACGGCGGTGCTTTAACGGTTGCGACACAAAATATCGCAGACTTTATCGGTCAGGCAGCAGAAGTTAAATCTGCCGCAACTGCTGTTTTAAACAACTGTCAATATTCTCTTGTGTTTGGTCTTGCGCCAGATGATATGAACTCCTTCCAGGAACTTTTTAGAAGTTACCAAGGTGGTCTAACTGAAAATGAACTTGATTTTATATCTTCAGCCGAACAAGGAGATGCTTTATTTATAATTACTCCAAAAATACGCCTTCAAACTCGAATACACGTGCTTGAGGGAGAAGAGAAGTATATAGTAAAACCTGATTAATGGTTTGTTAATGAAAGTCATAAAAATTTTTGAAAAAGGAGGTATCTTTATGAGTATAGAATCTTTAATCGAAAAAGTAAGATTATCCGGATTAAATATCGACATTAATGAAGAAACCTTAATTAATGAAGGTATTTTAAAACGTACCGGAGAAATTGATGAAAAAAGATTAGAAGCCTTTATCAAACAAAAGCAATTTGTCAACGAAATGTTAGACTCAGGAATTCCAGTTACAATTCATCATACCGAAGTAATCAAAAATGATAAAAAACCTTTTATGGAATGTGTTTTCGATAAATATGATAAAAATGCTATTTACATAAATACAAAAGCTTATGAAAAAAATACTCCATATGCTTTAAGAAACAGGAAACAGTTTGTCTGCTGGAAGTGGGTTTGGAAAGAAAATGAAAAAGATCAATCGAAGAGCAAATGGACTAAGGTGCCAATAAATGCCAAAACTGGTTATGGTGCTAAAACATCAGACCCATCAACCTGGTCAACATTTGAGGAAGCTTGCAAAGCAGTAGATAAATATAAATGTGATGGTATCGGAATCAATCTTGGCAAAGGTTTAATGGGTATTGATTTAGATAATATTCTTGATGAGAACGGCAATATGAAAGAAATGCATAAAGATATTATCGAGAAAATCGGTAGTTATACTGAGCTTTCGGTAACTCATACAGGTGTTCATATTTTAGTTTTTGGTGATATTCCTAAAATAGGAGCTAAAAGGATAGATTCTTTAGGGTTAGAAATTTATTCGGAAGGACGTTTTTTTGTTGTATCAGGAGAAATGCTTCCAGAAATGTTTTATGTTATACAAAAAAAAGCCGATTCGCAACCGCGTATTGATGAAATTTATGACAAATATTGGGCTTCATATCAGCCATTATCTTTAAACCCACAAGAACCTAGAAGAGTTCAGCAAAAACTTGATTTAAAGTATGTCGAAGGCGAAATCGGAAGTCAAAGGCTCAACGATGAACAAATCATTGAAAAAGCTTCAAGATCATACGAAAAACGTCGCCTAAATGGCTATTTTGAAAAAGAAATTGAAAAACTTCAAGAAAACGCATCCTTGCCTAGTGAAAAAAAGAATGAAAAAATCAGAGCTTATAAAAATGCCTTGGTTTCCAATCAGTTTGATAACTTGTTTCAAGGATATTACGAGAAATTTTATGATACTCAAAGTTCTGCTGATATGGGCTTTATTGGCATGATTGCCTTTTACACCGATAGCCCCTCTCAAGTTGATCGAATATTCAGAAAAAGCGGCCTTATTAGAGACAAGTGGGATGAAAAAAGAGGAGATACAACTTATGGTCATAAGACTATTGAGTATGTGTTTTCCAATATTACAAAAAGATATGATCCAAGTAAAAACAATGAAAAGGAGTGACTATAATGGCAATATTTAAAAAGACGGAAAAAAGAACAGATAAAGCTAATTTAAAAAATGACACTAGCACTCCTCTGGATGAGCATTATATCTTAAAGGTTTGTGACCGCGACGATAGTTCAGATGAGAGTACAGGATGGACTCATCATATCAGAAATTATGTTGAATCCGCTTTTTTAACAAAGGATCCAAAACATTATACTGATATGACTTCAACTTTTTATTATTGTAAAGGGCTAATTCCAGATTATATTGAACCTAGCAAAGATTATGCAGTCAAAAGTCATAGGAATATAATTTTAACTTTTTTAAATAAAGAAAATGCTCCTGAACATAATTGGATAAATCAATATTGCCTAAACGAAGGCTCCAATTTTTTGGATTCGGACGATATTAAAAATTTGCATAATAATTTCACTACTTTAGCTGAAGTAGGAAATTACTATTATCCTATTACTGATTTATCTGAAATTGAAAATGACGATGGAAAATATTTATTAGACAATGCCGAAATATCTGTTCGCAGTAACTATGGCGGAGGTTACATTAGAATCAATGGAAAAGAACGCGAATTTAAGAATTATTATTTTAAAAATGTTTTAAAAGATTTGTTTGAATCAAGAAATAACGTTTCTTCAACTGAAACAAATATTGAAACTATTGATTTTGGCAAATTGTCTAATAAAGAATTATCAAATTTAATGATAGAACAACTAAGTAAACACCGACTTGATTCAAAAGAAAACCGGATTGAGTTTTTTAAATTTCTTTCAAGTTTCAATTCAAGCCATTACAGTCTTAGAAATAAGCTTATTTTAGCTTTTCAGGCAAATAGTAAAAAGTTTTTAAGAGTTTATGGCACTTATAAAGAATGGCATAACAGAAATACAAGAATAAAAGATGGTTCAAAAGCTATGGAAATTTGTCTCCCTATTGAAAAAAAGACTTATTTTCAAAAATCAGTATCAAATGGAATTACAACCTGGATAAGAATGCCTTATCCTAAAGATGATAAAACAAGAGATTATTATGATAATTTAGTAACTGCCAAAGAAGCAAGAGTAGCAATAAGAACGGAATTTATGTACAAAAAGGCTATTTTCTCGTTATCTCAAACAACAATGTCTGAAGCAGATAGAGTTAAATATTTACAAAGATATAATTCCAACAATACGAAAGCTGAAAATGATAAGTATTTAGATCGAATGAAGAGAATTGTAGCCCATCTAGGTTATAAATATTCAGAAATTATAATTGAAGGAGAAGCTTTAGGCTACACTTCCTATAAAAATAAAGAAATTGTTCTTCAAGCTTCAGTTCCAACTGATACAAAGATTCTTACTGCAGCACATGAGATTGCTCATGTAATTTTAAATCACGATACTATGAAATTAACGGGAACAGATAGAGAGATTCAAGCTGAGCTTTTAGCTCATACTTTTTGTGCTTCAATTAACATTAAAAGTGAAACCGAACATTCTTTAAATTATTTAAATTCTTATTTAGAATCATATCATCCTGAAAGCAAAGGTGATTTATCCTTTCTTGAAACAATTGAAAAATCCGTTCTTTTTGCACACTCTTCAATTGTCTTGCCAGCAGTTCAAATACTTCATGATCTGGTAAGCAATGATAAGATGACGCTTGTGGATCTTAAGAGGATAACTGATTTTGCGCCTAATGGCTATGTATATGATAAGTTAGCAAAAGAAGCTAAAGTTCTAACAAGAAGAGAACTTCAGCAAGAACAAGAAGTTGTTCAGGAAAATATAATGGAAAGTGAGAATGTTCCAACCAATGTGTTCGAACTGGAGTAATTTATGGACAAACAATTAACTATAAAAGACCAGGTCCCTTGGTCAATAATGACTGTAAAAGAATATTTTTATCAGATGTTTGATATGAAAGAAGCTATTATGTCAAGTCCGGTAAAGTCTTTCGAGTCTCCAAACGGTGAAATTGAAGTTTTAGTTTTTAAATCTGATCATGTCGAGGATTTCAAAGGAAGTTATTTTGATGATGAACTAGATCTTGATGAAAATAAAAACAAAGAGCTTTTTGAAGATTTTAAGAAAAAAGCTGATTTCTATTTTTGCGCAAAATGGAAAAAAAACGACTATGATACAATTGAAATTCCAGATGAGATTTATCTTTCTGTTGATGCGGCCAAAGATGGGTTGAAACGCTTGTTTCATCAAAAGAGCTAACGCTCGCTTGTAATATATACACATAGGTTTGAGGTGATAAAATGTGCAAAGTTGATAAAGAACTACAGAAATTATGGACTTTTTTTGATAAGGTTTTAACTAAAAAAATAAAAGAGGATGCTATAGCAGATTCGTTCCAAGAAAGCTTAGATAAAATTTTGTTAAATATTTTTCCAAAAGAAGGTGGATCGCGTTTTGTATATTCATCTCGGGCCTTAGTTAGCGAAACACTTTTTATACTTTTAGAAACTGGAATTTCTAAACAAGATTTTAACATTCAAACTATTTTAAATAATCTTGAGTCTAA
>WRBM01000055.1 GCA_009784525.1 Erysipelotrichales bacterium
TCATCTGCTTTAACCTATCCACTTTTCGCTGGTTAGCAGCAATAAGAGAATCTAAGGTGCGGAAGAATGTGCCGATGAGGGCTTGCTCTTCCTTTAGTTTTGGAATACAAAAGTTCATTTGTTTAAATGCACCAGTAGTTATTTGATTGATTGTTGCTCCTAAATTTTTTGTGATTTCAATATCAAATTGAGGAGTGTCAAGAAGAGCATTTATAAAGTTTGATTGGCTTGAACGTAGTCCAGTCATGAAAGCACCGATTACAGTATCAGTCATTTCATGTTTTATTTGAGCGTGTTTACCAATTAGACTACGAGAACCATTTCTCACAACAACAATGACATCGCCAACATTCACATTAATGCAATTTACTACATTGGACTCAACATAAACATTATCAGCATCTATAATTTCACCATCTTTTACATTAGAAGAGCGTAAAACGAAAGTACCGCCAAACTTTATAACATTTTTGGGAGAATATGTTAAACCAGAGTAAAACTCAAGAACTTCCCCCAATTTCCGCTGTTCCCAAGCGATAAGTCTATAAAGAAATTATCTAACAATTGTTTACTTTCTTTTAAGACAATTTCATATAGAAGAAGTGATTTAAAGGATTACTTTCAATTCTTTTTGTAAATTTAACAAAAGAGTTTGGAAAAGGATTACTTTTGCACACTGTGCGGTGAATTAAGAAAAAAAGCTAGATCAATCAAACGTAAGTCTATATTTTATCAAGAATTTTTAAAGAAATCATCTAACAACTGATCTCTTTCTTTTAAGGCACTTTCATAAGAAGAAGTGCTTTTAGGTTGATAATATTTTCTGTCTTTAATTTTTTCTGGCATATATTCCTGAAAAACTAAAGCATTAGGATAATCATGCGGATATAGATAATTCGCATTTTTGTTTTTTACTTCTCGATTAAGAATATTTTTAGGAATTGCTGAAAAATTACCTTTTTCAATATCAGCTAAAGCTTCGCCAAGCGCAAGATAAGCAGAATTAGACTTTGGTGAAAGCGCCATTTCTACAGTAATTGCACTTAAAGGGTGCATAGCTTCTGGTAAACCTAGCTTTAAAGCCGTCTGACAGGCGATATAAACCCTTGATTGCAGGTTAGGGTTGGCTAGACCAATGTCCTCATAACAAATGACCATAAGCCGGCGAATAATGATTTCTAGATCGCCTAGAGTAATCAGACGCGCTAAATAATGTAAAGAAGCATTAACATGGCTACCTCTAATTGCTTTTTGTAAAGCACTTAAGATATCATAATAACTTTCACTTTTATCATCTAACGGTAAATTAGCTTTCAGAAAAACTTTTTGCGCTTTTTCCAAAGTGATATGTTCATCGTAGATTGTTGTTAGGACATCAAGCATATTATAAGCTTTCCTTAAATCATTATAGCTAAGGACAGCCAGATAATTTAAAACCTCATCATCAATTTTTCCGGTATAAGTAAATAGCGGGTTTTTAATTGCTCTTTCAAGGCCTTCTAGAATTTCTTTTGGTGATAAGTCTTTTATTTCTAAAACCATAGTCCGGCTTTTTAAAGCAGGATTGATACTGTAAGTAGGATTTTCTGTCGTCAAACCGCAAATAATTAATTCACCAGTCTCAGTAAAGGGAAGAAGATAATCCTGAGTATCTTTTTTCATGCGGTGAATTTCATCAATAACTAAAAATGTTGGCTGATCAAAAAACTTTTTGGAAATATAATCTTTAAGTTTAGCTTTTTCATCAGTGCTTGCATTAAAAAAGTGGCTGTTCATAAACTGACTAGCAAGAATCGAAGCTAAAGAAGTTTTTCCGCTACCTGGTTTACCATATATAATCAGCGAAAATACCTGATTTTTTTCAATCATTTTTCTTAGAATGCTAGTTAAATGTTCCTGACCAATAAGTTCATCTATTGACTTAATTTTTAATCTTTCCGCTAAAGGTTTCATTTTAATACTCCTCTTAAACATAAATATTATACACTATCTTTCGCATAAAGATTAGCTATTATTGATATACTTAAGTGATGGCGAGGCGAAAGATTGAGTCGGACAGTTGAGGTAATCAAAGGTTTTTTTATTGGTATCGCAAATATTATGCCAAGTGTCTCAGGTGGAACATTGGCAGTAATATTAAAGGTTTATGATAAACTAATTAATGGCGTAAATGACTTGTTAAATAGTCCATTTAAAGTCATCAGAACCCTATTTTTTTATATTGTTGGTGTTTTTATTGGTGTTATTGTGGCGATCGTTCTGATTGATCATCTTTATCAGACTAACCCGCTACCGATAACTTTTTTATTCCTTGGTTTTATTATTGGCGGCATTCCTTTAGTTTATAAAGAAGCAAAAAAAGCGAAGATAAAAAGCAGTGACTATTTGTTTTTTATTATCGCTTTTACAATGGTAATTATTTTACCATTTTTAGGAAGCGGTAATGAAAAAGTAATAACTTTTAGCGTTTTTAATGTTTTTTTCCTTTTTTTCTTAGGCGCAATGTTAGCGCCAACGGTATTAATTCCTGGAGTTTCCGGTTCAGTTTTATTGATGTCTTTTGGTTATTATGAAACTTTGATGTCCTTATTTTCCACTTTTCTTCGAAGTCTCGTTTCGCTTGATTTTAAAAATGCGACAGAAGCTTTTTTATTGAGTGCACCATTTGCTTTTGGGATTATTTTTGGGGTATTAGCTACTAGCAGAGTTATTAAATATTTATTAACGCATGCTAGAGGAACAACATATATTTTTATTTTAGGTTTAACGGTCGCAGCGCCTTTTCCGATTCTTTATCATTTAGAAACGTTTGCGTTTATGCCGCTAATCTGGGTCTTTTCGCTAATGCTTTTTGTCTTAGGATTCTATATGCCGAATTATCTGGAAAAACTCAATAATCATCAGGAAATCAAAAATTTCGACAGCAATCTAGTTTTAAAAAACAAATAAATTGCTCATGATTAATCCTTAATATTATAAAAATAAGCTTGTATGCTAGTTTATAAAAAACAATATGCGACGAAATAATTTCAAGCACGACATAGTTTTTAAAATCAAATAATCGAATTGAATTAATTCTATTTATAGATTGCTGAAATTCTGTTATCTAATTATTAAAAATCGAATTCTGTCGAAATATTGAAAAAATCGGGCAAAAAGCAAATAGATGTTTACATTTTAAATTTTTGCGGTATAATATAAGTACCTAGAAAGTCAAGCGTGGAACCCAAAGAATAGAAATCCGAGTAGAGATAGTATGGGTGTGAATGCCTTAATAAGGAATCCCGAAATCTGTTTATAATTACTCAATATGTAGAGAATAGTAAGTTCTCACATTACTTTCTAGGCCTTTATTAAAAAATTTAAGGAGAGAATATGAAAAAAGCACAACAAAGCTGGCTAGCTAATCTAATCTGTGGGATTGTATTAGTTGCGTTAGCGCTCGTTATTTATTTTGTTGATGGCGTCGGAGAAGCATTTATTTTTACTGGAGCAGCAGTTCTTATCGTTTTATTTGCCCTAGTCTTTGTTTTTCCTAGTTTCAAAAAGGCAAAAGAAATAAATAAAGCATTTTTATTAATAGAATTAATAGTTGATGGATTTATCGCGATATTTTTCATCGTAAGTGTCTTTGACTCAAGTAATTCCAGAAATCATGCAAACTGGATTGCCTTTGTCTTCTGGGTACGTGGTATTAACCTTGTGCTTTGCACAGGCGGCACCAAAAATGGTCTTTATAGAACCTTAATTGGTCTTGGCGTTGTTTCACTTGCGGTCTTTGCATATGCGACTAGATGGTTTAGCGGTATGCCTAGTTGGATTAACGGCAGTACTCTTAATTATCCGTTATCAACTGGTTGGTTTTTACAAGATATTCTAATTGTATTTTTAATTACAGTTGGCGGATTCTTCATTTATCAAGGAATCAAACAGAAAAAGTAAAACAAGTCACAGGTTTAGGCCTGTGATTTTTCTTTTAAATTAAACAAATTTTTGTTAATATTACAATAAACTATGGTATAATTTATACAAATTACAATATGGGGTGTCATTATGGAAACTATGAAATTATTAAAAAGCCTGACAGAATTAAATGGAGTTCCAGGTCAAGAAGGCGAAGTCAAAAAATATATGGAAAAACTAGGCAAAAGTTATCAGGCAGAAGTTTCTTATGATAATATTGGTTCAGTAATTCTAAAGAAATCCGGGCTTTCTGATGGTCCGAGAATCGCTATTGCTGGTCACATGGATGAAGTAGGCTTTATGGTTAGCAGAATTACTAAAGATGGCTTTATTCGTTTTATCCCGCTAGGTGGTTGGTATAGCCAGGTTTTATTAGCTCATGAAGTGGAAATTACAACTAAAAAAGGCAAAGTTTTAGGTGTAATTGGTTCAAAACCACCTCACATTTTATCAGATGAAGATCGTCAAAAACCAGTCTCAATTGACAGTATGTTTATTGATATTGGTGTTAAAAACAAAGAAGAAGCCGTTGGTTTAGGGATTACTGTTGGTGATATGATTACACCAGTAACTAAGTTTAGCATGCTTGGAAACGGTAATTATCTGATGGCTAAGGCTTGGGATAATAGAATTGGCTGTGCAGTAGTGCTTGAGGTTTTAAATAATCTTCAGAATCTAAAACATCCAAATAATTATTATGGTATCGGAACAGTTCAGGAAGAAGTTGGTTGTCGTGGTGCGAAAACAACAGCGAATATGATTAATCCTGATATTGCGATTTCTGTTGATGTAGGAATCGCAAATGATATTCCAGCTGGTGAAAGCGATGCTTTAAATGACTGTCACGGCATGGAAATGGGTAAAGGACCACAAATCTTATTATCAGATTCGGGTCTGATTGGCCATCGGGCATTAAGAGAATTTGTAATTTCGGTAGCTGAGGAATTAAAGATTCCTTATCAAATTACTTTTTTAAAGCGTGGTGGTACTGATGCCGGACCAATGAGTCTTGCGCATGATGGTTGTCCTTCGATGTCTTTATGTATTCCTAGTCGTTATATTCATTCCCATACTTCCATGATTCATAAAGAAGATTACTTGAATACAGTCAAATTAGTGACTGCTTTAATAGAAAGATTAGATAAAAAGACGGTAAATGCAATAACTTATAATTAAAATGAATATAGAAAAAAACACCTTAAAAAGTAGGTGTTTTTTTCTTTTCATTGTTTATATGAAAGGGAGAGATTTTGTAGAGTTTATCTACATTAAAGAAGAATAAGGGGGGATTCTTCTGCAGCAATTTCTTACTGCACATATAGTATCTGTCGCAAATAAAAATATATACCCAAAAAAACAGAAAAAAATATTACTTTCAGATAATTGCTTTTCCTTGTCTTATTTAGTCGATTATGTTATAATATTATCGAAAAAAGAGGGGCAAGTTATTGTGCTAAATCTAAGAATTATCAGCGGTAAATATAAAGGAAAAAAAATAAAGACTTGCGGTTTATCAACTACAAGAGAAACAACTGACCGAACAAAAGAAACGATATTTAATTTAATTGGTCAATATTTTGATGGTGGTATTGCCTTGGATTTATTCGCTGGAAGCGGTTCTTTAGGTTTAGAAGCAATTTCTAGAGGCATAAGAGTTTGTATTTTTGGCGATAATAACCCTAAAGCGATTAAAACAATTGAAGAAAATGTTTTAAGTCTTAAGTTAGAAAAAGTTGAATATAAGATAATAAAAAACGATTACGAATTAGTTTTAAAAGAACTGATAGCTTATAAGATAAATCTCGATTTAGTTTTTCTTGATCCGCCTTATTATGATATAGACTTAAATAAACTATTAAGCATTATCGATAATTACCCTTATTTTAATAAAAAAGCAATGATTATTGTTGAGCATGCCAAAGAATATTTATTGCCTGATATGCCTAATTTTAGCATTTTTAAAAGCAGGGCAATTGGCAGAAGAACAATAACAATATTGGAAAGGAATTAAATATGTTAAAAGGAATGTATTCAGGGTCTTTTGATCCAGTAACAATTGGCCATCTTGATATTATTGAAAGGGGGGCTTTGATTTTTGAAAAGTTTTATATTGCTGTTGCCAATACCCCGAAAAAGAATTATTTATTTTCTAAAGAAGAACGTAAAGAAATGATTAGAGCCGTCACAAAACACCTTAAAAACGTTGAAGTTGTCGTTTGCGAACAATTATTAGTTGATTTCGCGAAGAAACATGACATTAAATACATCTTACGCGGCCTTAGAGCGGTTACTGACTTTGAATATGAGTTACAGATGGCTGACACTAATAAAGTCTTAAATCCGGAGATTGAAACGATTTTTTTAATGGCAGATACTAAATATTCTTACCTTTCGAGTTCGATAGTCAAAGAAGTAGCTTCTTATAATGGTGATATTCAATCGTTTGTCTCACCACTTGTTGAGGAAAAAATCAAAAATAGATTCAAATAAAAAAACCCGTTCGGGTCTTTTTTATTTGATGATGCCACTTTTTTTCAGATCATTTAAATTAGTTAGTAACTCACCGAATCTTTGAAAATGCACAATTTCCCGCACTCTTAGAAAGGCTAATGGACCTAAGACATCCGGATCATCAGTCAGCTGCATCAATTGCTCATAAGTAGCTTTAGCTTTAGCTTCGGCTGCCAGGTTTTCTGTCAGATTTGCGATATAATCACCTTGCGATGAAATATAAGCAGTACTAAAAGGTACGCCATTGGAATCTGACGGGAAAATCGAGTGACCATGTATCGCAAAATTACTACCTAAGCCGGCTTTTTCCAGTTCAGAGACAGGAGTATCCTGAATTAATTGATTGATAACGGTGCAGATAATTTCTACGTGTCCGATTTCTTCAGTTCCGATATCGCGCAGAAGGGCTTTGGCGTTATCTGTTGGCATTGAATAACTTTGGGTAAGATAACGTAAACAGGCACCAAGTTCTCCGTTTGGTCCGCCAAATTGCGTTAACATATATTTAGCCATCTTTAAATCCTTTTTTCGTATATTGACTGGAAACTGTAAAAGTTTTTCATATTTCCACATTAGTTATTACCTGCCTTTTCCCACGGCCATGGGCCGGATATCCAGGAATTGATGTGCTCATTTATTGAGTTGTTAGAAATCAATCCTAAGTTAGTTTCATAAAAGTTTCTTACTTTTTGTAATTCCTCTTTAGTCTGATTAATCATCTTAAAACACTCAGTTGAATCAGGGTGCGTATCTAAATAGAGATTTAAATCCAATAGTCTGAATTCATATTGGCGGATAATCTCTAAAATCCGTTCTTTTTTGGACAAACTTGCGTTTGCTTTTGGCATAAATTTATAAAATTCAAATAAATCCTTGAAAACTGAACCGTGATAGAAGCCCTCTTCTAAAGTAAACAGATTTTCGAAGGGTTGATTTTTTACAAATATCTGTGCTAGTTCCATAAAATAATCTCCTCCAAAAGTATAATATGCAAATAGTGATAAAGGGGCGATTAAATTAAAGAAAAAAAGCAGCTCTCAACTGAGAACTGCAACTTTTTAAGTTATTCTTATTTGTCAACAACTGCGTCAACAGGACAAATGTCTACACATGCTCCGCAATCGATACATTGATCAGCGTCAATTGTGTAAAGATCCCCTTCTTCAATACAGTTAACTGGACATACTGGCTGACAAGCCCCGCAGCTAATACATGCATCGTTAATCGTTTTAGGCATATTTTTCCCCCCAATATTATTCTTACTTAGATTATACGCTTTTTTATTTGAAAAGTAAAGGGGAAAACGTAAAATAATGTTGTATTTTTCTTTTAATTCAAGTAAAATGGTAATAGCTTAGAGAATGTTGTGGAAAGATTGGCTAATATAATTGTAATCATCGGTGCTTTAATTCTTATATTGATAATCAGTGTTTTAGTCTTTTTAGCAATTACTTCGAAAAAAAAGTAAGATCAAAGCTAAAATTCTGTTGTAATTTTCTCTTAAATCAAGTAAAA
>WRBM01000056.1 GCA_009784525.1 Erysipelotrichales bacterium
CAACCTTTTGCCAGTTATCTAAACCGTCCCACCAGTCCATCACTGGATTCGTTATACTACTTACCCTTCTTGAAACAATAGCTGCTTTTCTATCACCCCATGCAGAAATAATAGCTCTTCTTCTCGCAAACCAGCCGTTTAATGGTGTAACCATATATAGTGAGATTGTAGTTTCGATGTTACTAGTATTATACACTAAATCGATTGGATTCGCAACTGTTAATAAATACGAATTTAAACTATTTGGCGTAATTGCGCTTGAAATCATCTCTTCAGGACTTAGAGGTGTTATATATTGTCTCATAAGTGGCGAATAATAACGTCCCTCAATATAGTAAAGCTCCGTTTGTGTATCATAGTACTGAGATTTCCATCTGATCGGATTTCTTAAGGCAATATGGTTTGGATCTGTTATGGTTCTAAAGCTTGTATCTCCTCGTTGAGTAGCCATTACTGCCGTAACCGCACCCCAACTATCATATTCATAAACAATCATCGATTGAGGATGATTATCACTTCTTAATCCAACAACGTTTCCTAAAGTATCTTTAATAAAAAAGTACGGAAATTCAACTCTACCAACAATATCTTCTTCAGCCTTATAACCTCTTGTCACAAAGCCAATCATCTCGTTAGCGTCATATATATACCTTAGATAGTTGCCGTTATTATCACATTCAGCTAAAAGTTTTGCGCCATCATAGTAATAAATTACATGACCGCCATCACGAATTGTTTTTCTGGTTCTGATACCTTGGTTGTTATATTCAAATGAAACTCTATGGCTATCAAATCCAAAAAGCATGTTTCCTCTTGTAAAGTTACAAATTCGTCCATTATAATTTGTGCAATTCCCCATTAAATCGTAAAAAAAGTTTAAGCTTGCTCCGTTAGAAGCTGTTATAGTTCTTAAACGGCCACTTTCATAGTTATAGTTAGTTCTTTGACCACTTAACTCTTCATAAGCTAAAGATCCGTCATTGTTATATCCATAATTTCTAACTATATCGTTATCATTAATTCTTCGATTAATATCTGTTTCTTGAACTAACCTTCCAGCTAAATCATAGCGATAAACCGCAACTATTTCATGTCTTGTGTCGCTAATAATAACATTAATCCTTGAGCTTTCAATATAACTTCTTGAATTAATTGTGTTTGTATTGTCATAATCAAAGTTAAATTGACGACCACCCTTAATACTTCTTAGGATAACTGTTCCTGAATGATATTCATAACTTTCTTCGGTTGTTCTGACTTCGCTGGAAGCTCCGATATTTGTTATATCGACGCTTGTTTTGCTTAATGGTCTGCCGAAACCGTCGTATTTGTATGTAATATCCAAGAAATCAGATACGTTATTAACTGTTCTAAAGATTTCATTAGTTCTGCCAATCTTTGGGTTAAGCAAAAATTCATCTTCATAACTAAAATTATAAACTCCTGTTTGATGAATAGCACCATGACTAATACCAAAATTACCAAAAAAACAGCTTATGCCCGTTGAACTAATCGTAAACTGTAATAAATTACCTAACGAATAACTTGTTATATTATTCGCATCACTATAGCCAAAGCTATACCATTCACGATGAAAGGGATCCCGATATTGAGTGATTTGAGCAATTGAATCACTTTCAACTAAACTTTGTCTAGTAAAAGTTGTTACTGCGGCATTTTCAACAGTACTAGTCACTTGACCATAACGATTAGAACTTACTGTAATTGTATCTGAGACAACATTACGAATTGTCCTAAAGTATTGAGATCTAATAACATCTCCTGAAGTTTCTCTTGTGATTGCTATATCAGTTATCTGATTGTTTTCGGTCGGAGTTCTATAAAAACTTCCCGAAAAATCATTTAACTCATCATAATCAAATGCATAACTATAAGAACTTTCCATTTCCGGACTAAGATTAATAAGTCTTCCAAGCCTATCATGCTTTAAGTGATTTTTTCCCTCAAAATTATTCGTGACTTCCTCAATTCGATCAGAAAATTCATTATGTGAATGAGTTTGAGTTAACATATTAGCCGTATCTCTTTGGCCTTCTTTTTTTAAGCCATAAAATTCCTGAGTTACTGCTTCACCAAAAACTTCACTAAAGTTTGTTACTCGCTCTTTAAGATTGCTTCTTTCTGTGCTTGAGTTAATTCCTTCATGACTAGAAAATGTGAATGTTTCTCCTTCTAAATTTGGATTAGTAACAGTAAATCTCTGGTTACCAGCTATATCATAGTTATAATCAGTGTAAGACCCTCTTTCATTTCTTTCTAAAAGCACACGACCTTTAAAATCAACCCACTCTTCGGTACTACTGTGATTATCTCCGTTATGGGCATTTGTTCTAATTGCTAAACAGATTGGATTACTATTTCTTGTATGAGCATTAATACGATGGTAAGTAGTCCTGATAATATTTCTTTCGTCCGGTGATATTATAACTGTCTGGTAGTTTGCTTCCCCATTTGTTAAGCTGGCAATTATAGATCCAGATCTTTCTGTTATAAATGTTAAATTTGAAACAAAACGCTTAACTGTTCCATCACAAGCAGAAAAAATAAACGGATTGCCTGCTCCTCTTTCAATCAGACTCATGTATGTTGAATGAATATCTCTTTCAGTTAAAAAGAAGTTTGTAATTGAAGTTGAAGTGCTTACCTGATTAGTCATCGCATTTGTGAAATTAGCTCGTTCAATCATTTCTAAACAATCTTCTCTTCCAGACGCAGTCACAAACAGTTTATTTCTTTCATCATAAGATAGTTTCATGCCAACAATATTTGCCTGTAATCCAGTTCCGACTCCACCAGGAAAGCGAATTGATACACTTCTTAAGTTTCTATTTGGAATTACAACCTGAACTTCTACATATTGCCAGACATGACTAGCTCTTAAATCAAGCGAACCATAATATTCATTCCTAAAATTACTTAATGCTGTATCGTTTTGTGATTCGATTTCTACAACAACCAAATTATTACGCAAAGTCCCTTGTACTCTTAAATAAAAACCAATAGTAAAGAATTGACAATGCGAAAACTGGTGCCTATAATCTTGCATTGGCGTTAATCTTGTATTCATGATACTGTTACTTGCGGTTGATATTGATGAATTCATGGAAATATTAAAGCCTGTTTCACCATTTATTCTTTCAGAATTATTACCAGGATTTAACATATTAACTCCAGCTCTTCTTTGCAGTTCCCTTAAATTTGTTCCGTCAAGCTCAAAAGAAGAAACTAGAAAACCTAAAGTATTAAACTGATAGTTAATACGAACATTCTTTTCATCAGTAACCGTTGTCCTGTTAAAGCGGCTTGCTTCATATTCAAAAGTATTTCTGCTTATTATATGATCTAAAGCAAAATTGCCATTATTTATTTCACCGAAAAAAGGTATATCAAACACACTACCAACTTGAATAACTCCTCGTCTATCAATATCAGGCGATTTTCTGAAGCCGGTTTCTATGCATTGAACTTTATTAATTCCTTCTCTAGGATTAGCTTCATAATAAATTTTAACCGTTTCTCCATCTCTTGTATCATGGATTCCGCTAATTAATGAAGTGTTTTCAACATAGAAAATATGTATTTTATGTTCTGTTCGTCTTGTGTCAGTTTTTCTAGACCTTCTGGTGATGGTTCTTAAATGATTATTAAGGTCATACTCATAATGATATGTCTGATGGATTCTTTCATTATTAATATAACGAACTTCTGCCAATAAATCATTCTGGTAACGGAAAGTAATCTTTCTGCTTTCTTTTCTTTGATCAAAAATTTCCGTTAAAAAATCATTCTCATAAACATAGACTTTTCTTCCTTGATTAGTTCCGGAACTAGTTTCAATAAGTTTTCCTTGGAGATTAAAGTTGAGCTTGTTTCCTGCCTGATCGCTTATGCTTTGGCTAGTAACGATTATATCGTCAGGCCCTTCTGTTGTTAAAATAAGATCTAGACCACTTGTATCATGATATTGATAAGTATTCCCACTGTGCATGAGATAAACAAATAAATGTGAAATCCCGCTACAATCAACATAGGTATATGACGTCCAATCTCTTCTGGCAGGGCCGTTATTAATTAAAGATTGTTCAAGATTAAGTTTCCAATGACCAATAAATCCGGAATTTGTAGTCGAATTAAAACCTTGATTATAAGCATGACTTAAATCAATTTTAAATGATCCGCTTCCGATACTTAAAGCCGGAATTTCCGCTAATAATCTTCCAGTTCTTACATTAACAGAAACAAGCGCATTTTTTATCTCAGATTTAAGCCTTGTATGTCCAATACGTTCTTGCATAATATTACACCTCCCCTACGCTAATTCTTTGCATCAACCAGCATTTCTTTCACAAAGCTACTATCTTTTAAAATCTTTGCATCATCTTCGCCAACAACTAAAACACTTCGATTTCCTCTACCTGCTATAAACACAATATCTCCTGGTTCAGAATCTTCAATTGCACTACGAATAGCTTCCTTACGATCTAAAATAATTTCCGAAACAGCCATGCTTTCTTTTAAATAACTTTGAAGCTCGTTACATATCTGATTTGTATCATCTGCGCCAGAATCATTTTCTGTTAAATAAACAAAGTCTGCATATTGCTTAGTATAATCCATAGCTTGTTTCCTGACTTTACTTCTTTGACTAATAAAGAAGTCTGTCATAAACTCAGAATCCCAACCTTTATAACCAGTTCCTGGTGCACCTACCACTACCCTGATTTTATTGATTTGACCTTTACTTTTATAGTCTGATAAGACTTCTAAAGTTGGGGCTAAAAACATTCCTACGATTACTTTTCTATCGTTAAAACAGAATAATTCGTCTCTACCTTCCGTTTTCAAGTCAGCTATTACTTTAGAGAATAGATTAGCCTCAAAAACTTTTAAAGCATTTAGTGTAGTTATTGCACAAAGAATATTGAAAGCATTATGAGGAATTATCATCTTAGTGTTGAATCTATGAAATTCGCCATTTGACCTAAGATTAATTTCCATGCCGTTAATATCATGATTTAAATAATGCATGACAGTATCAAGATTGTTATAGTTGGCATTCTTCATTTCAGCTGTATAAACAGATCCAAATGTGTAGCTAACGCTACTATTTAGATTTAATAATTCATTAAACTCTTCACGCGTGATATCTCCAGTCAAACCAAAAACATTTACGGCTAACGCCGATTCGTTAAAGGATTCTTTATCTGAAAAAACGTCAGTTGCTTTGAAGAAGGATTTGATGTTTTCGACATACCGACTTGTCGGCTCCTGATCAATGTGATGATCTCTAAAGATATTTGTTAGAACTTTAGCCGCAAAAGGAATGTCTTTAGCGAGACCCTTCGAAATAGAAGACTCATTAACTTCTAAAACAATGAAGTTTGGCTGATAAGCCTCCGCTTCCACAAGAATTCTTAATAATACTCCTTCATTCAAAAGTGGCGTTTCACTTCCTTCACCAGGTTTTGAGGTGCCGGCTGGTGAAAATACTTCCGCACTTGAAAATAACATAGACTTACGTCCCGTCGATAAAAGATATTCATGAATAATTTTAGCAGTTGTTGTTTTGCCTCTGCTTCCAACAATTCCAATAATCTTAACCTCATCCAACAGGCTAACACTTGTTTTCGATAAAGGATTATTATAAAGAGTCTGGTCTCCATTATCGTTCAATGCTCCAAGACTTTTGCTGTTTGGATTAATCAGAATATTATTCTCTAAAATTTCATTTTCAGATTGACCATTCGGATTTTCTTTATTACTTAAACCAATAGGTTTCATATTTTCCGGCAACTGATTCATTAGTTTTTCTTTTAATTTTGATAATTTCATAATGTTTTTCCTTTCCTAGTCAATTGGATTTATTGGCGCAGCGTAATAATATACTGTCATTCGACTTTGTCCAATAAGTTCAGTAAAATTTGCATTTCGGAAAAAATCAATTAAAACATGATATTCTTGCGCTCCTGTAATACTTGCATTATTCCGCAAACTAAAACTATCACTAAAAGAAATGCCAATATTATTCGCATCATTTCTTATGTTTGTATCAATGTATTGTCTATATGGGCAACTAACTGATCTTTGTGCGAATGCCCTATTAGTACTAAGTGGAACATTAAATGTTTGTGAATGTGATAATCTATTAGCTCTTCTTACCCAATCAATCGGACCACGTCCTCTTAAAAAATCAATGAAAACCTGGGTTGCCAAATAATCAATATTTATATTTTCTTGGCTAATGATTTGAAAATGACCTTGATTCGGCCTGAAAGTAACTAAAATAGAAAAAGCCTGAAGTCCGGATAACGTCCAGTCATTTTGTAAGTTTTCTAATTCTGTAATAGTTATATCTAAATGGCTTGTGCTAAGGCTTTGGGTGACACTGATTCTGTTTCGAACCTGAGAGTCATCAATCTGGGCAAAAAGCGATCGCCCATTTGTCGGGATTCTGAAAGTTCTTGTGTTCAGTACATTAAATCTAGTCCAGTTCGTAAAATCACTGTCACTAAAAAATTGGAAAAAATTAGAAGGTTCATAAGAAATTGTAATAGAGCTTCTTCCAATTAAAGTTCCTTGAAGAGAGTCTCTGAAAAAATTAATAGGAACCGTGAAATGTTGTCTGTTAGTTAACGTCCAATCCCCATTCAAAGCTTCTAGCTCATTCACATTTATAGTCAAGTTGTTTTCATTTTTATTAACGGAAACGCCGATTCTATTAGTTGCGTTAGAAGGAATTTCAGCTGCCGCAAATACATTCAGCTTAGTAAAGTCTCTGGTATTTAGTGTAAAACTATGCTGATTCAGTTGCCTGTTTCCCCTTCTTGTCCATTCAATTATCTCGTTTTCTCTTAAAAAATTAATCGATCTTGGACTTGAGCTATAATTTACAGTGATATTGTTTTGTCCAAAGATTTCAGTAAAATTTTGATCCCAGGAAAATTCAATTGGAATAACAAATTCATGTTCTCCATTATCGTATAATTCATTTTGATATAATGCTTTTGTTTCACTGACAGTTATGGAAATATTATCTGAGTTATTATTTATTGAAACATCAATAAAAGATGACGCTTGTTGGACTCTGGCAAATGCCCTTACAACAGGCAGCGCAAGCGTAAAGCTAGCCGAATTAAGAGACGCATTGGTTCTTGTTAAGCTTACGCTTCTTCCACTTTTTACCATCATAATAAAATCTCGGCCATATTTTGCGTTAAACTCCTCTGAGATAAATAATAGTTCTTTAACTATTTCGTTTAAATCTGAGGCTTTTAAAGTGTCTGTTTCTTGAAACATATTTC
>WRBM01000057.1 GCA_009784525.1 Erysipelotrichales bacterium
ATTCATAAATACTACTGTATAAGTATGAGCTACTGTCACCCAGTTCGCACTGAATGTTAAAGTTACTATATTATTATCTAACGTTCTGCCAATTTCTGTCCAACCAATATGTCTGAAGCCAATAATTTCCGCTAACTCCGGCATCGCTAATAATAAAGCCGCAAGATCTGAAGCTGTCTGATTTGTTAAGCCTAACGCACCTAACACTGTACTTCCATCCATAAAGACGATATCGTAAGTATGTGTTCCTGTATCACTATCCGCTAACCATTCTGCATTAAATACTACTGTCGTTACTCCCGCAACTGTTACTCTTGAAACTTCATACCAGCCTAATAAACTGAATCCTGTTCTACTGATGTCAGGAGTGTTTAGATTGTTTAAAGTATTTACAATTAAGGTACTGTCATGTCCTGTATGAGTATCAATGAATCTTACTTCATATGTTGGTAATACCCAAACAGCTTGGAACACTGTCGTAACGATATTTTCTAAAGGACCAGAAACTGATAAAATTATCCAGCCAGATAAGACATGAGCGGCTGTAGGACCAGAAAAGCCTAACATCTCGGCTACAGTTGGTTGAATAGTTACTGTCATAGGGTCAAGTTCTCCTGTCCGTGTAACAATAGTTACGCCATCGTGATTAGTAAAAATTACTGTATGTGTTGCGGATATTTGTTCCCAAACAGCACGATAAATCATTGATAAAGTGCCAATGCTCATAACTTCACTAAACCAAAATTCCCAACCAAGAAAGTTATAACCTAATCTTTCACGATCTGCCGGCCATGTTATTTCCGATAAATCTGAGATAAAATGACTGTACTGACCAAGATATAAATCACCATCAACAAATTGAATATGATAATTTGTTATTGGCAATGTATCCCACATCGAGTAAACTGTAATAATAATTACACCATCGACAATATTGTTTACATTCCAAAGATTGCTAAAATCCCAACCAATGAAAACCATTCCGCCACTATCAGGTAAATTTGGAATCGGAGTCATATCCCATACTGATCTGAGACCTGTTTGACGAAAAGGAACAATTTCATCTCCATTATCAAAAAACATAACTGTAATTGGGGTAAAAACCCAATTAGCTTGAAAAGTTGTTGTTGTAACTCCATTTGCATGAGTTGTGCTAACCCATTGCCACTGAATCCTTTCGTTATGAGAAAAGCTGCCGGTAACAGGATGTGCTACACCGCGTGTTGCATTAGGCATCACAAGTGCCGCAAATTGAGCTGCCGTCAGACCAGTCTCACGCCATAATATAAATTCAACACCATATTCATCAAGAAAGATTACCGAATAAGTTAATTCCTGATAAATATAAATCGCATTACTTTCTTCAGACCATGGAGTTTCAAAGCCTGCTTGAAAAACCGCTGTAACTGTTATTCGGTTATTACCAGGCACTAAGAAGTCGCTAACATTAAAAATTTCCGGATTGCCAAGATGATTTTGAACAAACCCTCCAGGTCCTGCTGTGCCGATTAGAATGCCGTTACGATAAATGCGATAACCAGTCGCATAACCAACACTGCCGCCATCTGTAAAATTAAGATAAACCGCATCCCAACTAATATTATTAGTACTTCCTATCCTACTGATAACAGGAGCAGGTGGAGCCGGTAAATAACGATAAGTTACAGTATTACTAGCTTCTGAAGAAATGAAGTTAGGGTCTGAACTAATTGCTCTGATTCTAAAAGATTGTTCAGTAATTGGTATAAAATGCCCAGAAATATCATAAATAATTAAACTACCAGTCGTTGAAAATATAATTATTGGTAGCCAGGCGCCACCATTTACACTAATTTCATAACCCGTTGCCCCTGAAACAGTTAGCCAATTTAAAACATTACCGCTTCGGGAAAGAACAGGCGCATTTAATTGCACTTGCCAGATTGCATCAAAACTTACCAAAGTATCATAACTGCCATTGGTTGTTTCAATCCCCCTTAAATTCCAACCCATAAATCTGAAGCCAAGTCGCTCAGGATTAGGATTAGGAAAAATAAGGTTATTTAAAACATTCTCTAAAGTGTTCGAATGCCATGACCAATCAAATAAGATTCCCTCGTTATAAAAATTAACAATTATCGCAAAAGTATCAGCATTCCAAATTGCTTGGAAAACAATTGTTGCGACACCATTTGAGTTTATTATCGTTGCGTCTGTGTCCATTTCCCAGCCTCCAAAAAAGCGTACTGCGAAAGCATCATCTGGGAGGACCGGCATCGTAATATCATTGAAGTTTGCAAATCCAGTTCTAGTTTCAATGTAAGTACCACCATCCCAAAAGACAGCGTTAAACGAAGCAGGCAATCGCCATTCAGCTTGGAAGGTTGTAGTGACAGCGCCATTAGTCGGTGCGGTTGCGCTTACCCAAACCCAGCGATATAACATATGATTGGCAGTCGGTCCACCATTCCAGTGTCCTGGTCTTATAGCATTTTCAGGACTAGTAAGCCCTGATTGCGTATTAATAATTGTTGCGCCATTCATAAAAACTACAGTATGTGTATAATCTACAAAAATATCAACGTGATTACTATGCGGTGAAGCTGGATGAATAAAAGGCGCTCCGATTAGCGATACAACTGTTATTCGATTATTTCCTAAAACTAAATGTTGTGGAAGCAACTCAAAAGACCAGGGAGCATTACTGCTATTTGTTGTCCATTGGTCACCAACAATCGCAATTCTTTGATTGTTTCGATAAATCGCAAACCCCGCCACAAATCCTGGCGTCCAACCTATCCAGTGATTGACATCAACTGCATCCCAAAGAATTACATTAGTCGCACCATCTCTAGCAATAACAGGCGCTGGTGCTGGTGGCAGATATTGTCCATCGATTGTATTACTAGGCTCTGAATTAAGAAATTGCGGAAGATTACTGATAGCCATAACTTGAAAGGTAAGACCGCCCATAACCGGATATCTTAAAGCTCCGACATCTATCGTAATAACACCTTGATCAATGGTATAAGCTGTTAAAGGTTGCCAGGTGCCAAGACCAAATCTAAACATATAACTCGTCGCATTAGGAACTGCATCCATAAAGGCAAAACGAGCCGTTGGTGCTCCTGGTCTTGTAAGTACAGGAGTTGCTAGTTGAACAGTATTTTCCCAAATAGCGGTAAATACAGTTGTTGTTACTGAATTTGCGTGTGAAGTACTTGTCCATTGCCAACCGGTAAAAGCTCTGTTTAATCCTGTTGGATCAACGATTGTTGGCATAGTAATACCAGTCATTGTTAAAAGACCTTCTAAGCGATCATGCTCATCGTTATCGCAATACATGAATATTACTGTATATGTCCGAAGATTCCAAGCTGCACTAATTATCATGCCACCAGTAAGAAATGCTTGTTGACCTGGCTCCATAAGACCTTGCCCAGGTACCATCCAACCGACAAAATCATATCCTGGTCTTTCTGAAATAATATTAGGCAAAAAAAACGATTGTGAATATTGCATGCCGTGCAAATCATGATAACCCAGACCATCATAATGATCGACGAATAAAGCACTCGCGTTATCTTGCCAGTTTGCTGTGATAGTCATATCACTTGTGATATTATCTACTCTTGCGCCTTGTGGAAGTCGCGCTAAACCAGGCACTACCCAACCTGTAAAATTGCGTAACAATCCACCTATCATAATTGGATTATTTATTAAAACCGGTAAATCAATATAATCGCCATCATCAACAAACGTATTGTGGATAATGCCATCTTGATGATCGACAAATGTTATTTGCCAGATTTCACCACTAGTAGGTTCTACTCCTGCTGGTGTAATCGCCTCCTCATTTGTTTGGCTAAAAACAACAATACCTGCAGTAATGCTAATGCAAGTTAAAATCGACAGTGCTAACAAAAATATTTTTTTCATAAATTTCTCCTTTTTTATGCTTCATGAATACATTTGCTGGAATTTTTACGCTTTCCAATTTTATGTTTGACGACACTATAACAGACTAAATATATTCCACCAGTAAAAATTTTTCATCTAGTTTTTATCGCTTTATTATATAATGAATGCCTAAATAAAGCAAGGAAAACGCCCTAAATGGCACCCGTTTTTCCCAAAAAAACACGAAAAAATCACAATATTCACTAAATTTTTTTCACCTAAGGTCAGAAAAAACAAGAAAAAAATTACCCATTTTCAGGATAATTTTTTCAGATTTATTATTTAATAATTAACATTATATTTTTTGTACTAAAAACGATAAAAATTTATTATTGCCAGCGTTTTAACGTCTTATAGAACATTAACATTTCTTCTCTAGCGGTTTCAGCGTCTGGATAACCATCTGGGTTGTTATCACTCTTCAAGCGCCAAGGAAGTCCTTGTTCTACCATTTCTTCAACCGTTTCATTAGGTTTACCATAAGAGCCATCTACTAAACAATATTTACAGTAATCATCACTTGCTTCACCATTTTTATTGGAGCCATTAAAGCCTTCAGTTGGATAATGGCTACCACAGCTCTGACAAAAAAATGTCCCAGCAACTCCAAAACTTGTATTTGTGTCCAACTTAAAAAGTCCTGTTATTTTTTGTAATATTTCAATACTTGGCATTGTATCACCATTTTCCCACCTGGAAACAGCCTGTCTAGTAACAAATAATTTTCTAGCTAGTTCTTCTTGGGTAATATTGTTTGCTTTTCTAATTTCTACTATTTTATTTGCGATATCCATTTTCATCCCTCTTCACTTTTATGTCTAATATTATATAATTTTTTAGTTAATAAATCAATGAAAAACAGGGCAACAATTTGTTGCGTTTTGGGGTAAATTTACAGAAAATCTATTTATTTTTAATGAAATTCAGTATTTCGTCAATATTCGATGATACAAAATCTATATAGGGCATAAACATATCTTCATTATTTAATTTTTCATCAAAAATATGATTGAAAAGGATTATTTTTTTCGAATGACCGTTTTTATTCAATGCAATAGTATAGCCTAGCTCACTGGATACGCTAAGTCCAAAAGGCGCTATAGCAACAATATAATCTGAATCATCAATATTTTGATAACAAATTTCTGCTATGGATTTCATATCAAGCCCTGTAAAATCCAAATTTCCAGATAGGAAAACATTGAAAGATTTTGATAGTCTATTATAAATTTCACTATTGATTGCTTCGAATCTAGTAAACGATGATGCTATAAATATTTTTTTCACTTTTCCCACCCACAGATAAAACATATAATAGCACAAAACATGAATACCAAAGACGAAATTAATAGTAACATAAGATCAAGTGATGCAATCGAGGTTATCATAAGTCCTAAAGTTACTCCAAGAACAATATAGATAAAATTCATTAATTGGGAAATTGTTCTTTTTATGCAGCCAATATCAAAATTTTTGTTCTTTCTATCTTTTTCACTTATCTCTTTAAATATTTGTGAACTTTCAGGTTTGTTTTCATGATTGTGTTTTGAATCCTTTTTTTCCGAGTATGAGATATCAGCTGCAACCTTTGTCTCAAACAAAACTAACTGACAAAAGCACACAGAAACATCTATTTCTATATCATTTTCCGTTGTGTTAATAAGTTGCAAAGGAATAACAGCTTTTGAGCCAGGTTGAATAAAATCTTGAGTACATTTAACCATTAAACCAAGTCTCGATATACTACTTCGCCCAGTTACAATAGCACAAATATTTGCAGGTAATTCAATTATTTCTCGAGTAGTTGCCAAAATAAATTGCTTAGATTTTATTATAATTGTTCCATTACTAGGAAGCTCTTTTAATTCAAAATTTGATTCAGGATTATTATCATACATAGAAATCAACTTACGAGACTTCATTATTTTTATGACGGGATTTATATGCAAATCTACTGAACCAGGACCTACTTGTTTTTCACTACAAAATTTATAGCCGTATCCAGAATTTATCTTAATCAATCCTTCGGATATGTATTTTTTTATTTCTGAGTCTACTAAAATCATAATAACTCCTTTTTTAATGATATTTTTCTGACTAATTATAGCATATTATGGCGGGTATATGCTTTTTTTCGTTCGTCAAATTCCGACAAATTACAGGTTTTTATTCAAAAAAATACCCAAGTTTAAAATGCTAATGATAAAATATTTACTTGGAGGAAAATTATTAATGAAAACTAAAGACTTAATTAAAGATTATCTAATTCAATGCCGTAATATTAAAAAATTGGAAACATTAACTATTAAAGCTTATACCATCGACTTAAAGCAATTCAACGAATATATTGAAAACCTAGCTACTCCTATTTTTGAAATAAATTATATTGATAAATCAATACTGACAGACTATATAAATCTTATTAGTACTTTGTATAAGGCAAAGTCTTTAAAAAGAAAAATAGCCAGTTTAAAGGCTTTTTTCAACTATTTAGAATTTGAAGATATTATAACAAGTAATCCCTTAAGAAAAATCAGGTTGACTATTAAAGAACCTAAAAGACTTCCTAAATCATTATCTATCTTTGATATTGAAAAAATACTAAAAGCGATTTACTCAAAAAATATTCAAAGCTTCTCTCATTTACGCAATATTGCAGTATTTGAAATATTGTTTGCGACAGGTATTAGAGTTTCTGAGCTATGTAATTTGAAAATTCTTGATTATAATATTGATACTCAAGTTCTTCATATCAGAGGAAAAGGAAATAAAGAGCGTCTCATATATATAAGTAACCGTGACGCCCTAAGTTCATTATCCATTTATATGAGCAACAGAACTAGTGATAACGAATATTTATTTATTAATAGATTAAATAAAAGGTTATCTGAACAATCGGTTCGCTTTTTTATTCAAAATTTAGGCAAGAACATTTTGAATAAATATGTCTCTCCCCATATGATTAGACATAGTTTTGCGACCTTAATGATTGAGGAAGGCGTTGATGTTACTTACATTCAATCCTTTTTAGGTCACTCTTCTATTACTACTACACAAATCTATACCGTTTCAACTATAAATAAGCAAAGACAGATTATGACTTCTTTTCATCCACGCAATAGAATACTGCTTTTAATGAAGGATAACTATTAATTATCTTG
>WRBM01000058.1 GCA_009784525.1 Erysipelotrichales bacterium
GTTCCGCTTGAAATATATAACGCTAAGAAAAAGTAGTTTGTTTTGTTATTTATTTATAGCCTGTCAGGACAGGTTTTTTCGTTTTAGATGAGCGCTATTTTGAAAATGCACTTTCCTATGCAATAAAAAAGTTTTCTTAAAGAAAATTCCTAACAAAGATTTATGAATACCTTTTTCATCTATTTTAAGAATTGGCCACATAGTTATAAATAAATATATAAATAACACTAGAGAAAACAAAAAATAGCATAAAAGGACAATAAAAACTCCTATTGTAAATGTTTCATTACTTGTACCACCAGCAAGCCATGGAACTGCAAAAACAATACATCCCAATAACAAGAGAATAATTCCTGTTATTACTCCAAAAGTACAGACCCTTACATTATTATCTTTTTTATCCACATTTTATCCACCTTTATTTTAGAATGTTATTAACTGTCTTTGAACTTTATTCCTTCTAAGCGATTGAGTTGTTGGCAAACCTTGCGAATGACCGATAAGATTCCCTATCTTTTTAACCACAAAATAAAGTGCTTTGAATTTTTAGATAGAGTAATGCACTTCTCCACTTATAAATCTATAATTTTCCGTATAGTCTTCATTATCATATATAGTTGAAGTTTGTAAAACATTCATCCTCATTTTATTATCAAAAGTTATTTCAATATCATTGTAATTAAAATTAAATACTAAAATTTTCGTATTTAAAAGGCAATCTTGAAAGTCTTTAACTGCATCATCAAAAATAGTTGTTCCAGTTTTAGACCAATCAAAATTTTCACCTTTATAAGTTGGGCTAGGATCAAGCATATTTTGCGTGCATATTACAAGATTACCATCTGAGTTAAAAATCCTTAAAAACATTGAATATTCAAGTTGATTTTTTTCTTATTTTCTAATTCAAATGTAAAACAAACTAAATCACAGACTCGATTTATTTTTACAATTTTTGCACCAATAAAATCTTTCATAAAAGTTTTTTTTATTTCTTCATTAATATATTGATCTTTATTCATTTTTCCTCCTATTATATTCCCAAAACTTCTCTAATAATTTCTTAAATTCAGTGATCGCCCGCAGTGCCACCCGCTGCCAAAAATCCAGCCGCCTTTAATGATATCGCAAAATTCCCATTACTATCAAAATACATAACAGGATTATTAAGGGAATAGACAAACAAATTAAGTCCTCCATAGTTTCTAAATCTAAAAAAATAACATCGTATGCACTAGTAAATCTTCTGATAAACGGATTATATAGCGACTCTGTAAATAATAATATCCTGTATAGGCGTCATATCTTATCTAGAACTTTTCATTGTAAAGATTACTATAAGGATAGCCAATGGAATAACCATTCTCTAGTAAGTGCCAACGGCCTGCACCAAATAAAGACATTCCAACTGATCAGGTAAATTATTGAGCCTACAGACCTTTCGTTTGTCCCCGTCATTCTTTATAAACCCATGTTTGCAAATGTAAATAATCCGAAAGCTGCGCCTAGTCCAAAATTTTGATCCAGAAAATGCTGTTACAACTGCACCTGCTCCCCAACCAATTGAATTGCCTAAATATGTTTCCCCATGAAGAAAACTCTCCTACTATTGCATCATGCAATAAAGTACCTCCTGCATCGAATCCATCTGAATTGATACAATTATAAATCAAAAACTGCAACACCTACATTGACATGCAAAATATTACAGTTTTAAATTAAACAAAAATCGCAATACTAGCAAATTGCTTACTAGGTATTGCGATTTAGAAATTATTTTTTTTCCTTTTCTTCTGGAAAAAGTTCTTCTCTAGCTTCGACTTTATGATAAGCTACTTTTTCTTAACCTTTTTCTGGGAAATATCTTCAACTATACATTCCAAAGTTTGACTTTTCAAACCACCTTATTCCTTGATGGTTTTTATTATATCAATTCTTTGTTTCTCCGAAAATCTATCAATATGAAATTCAATCAAATCATCTTCTTTATAACAAAACGCTATATATTGCCAAAAGCCCTCTTTCAAATATCCACAGTTCATTTCAAATGCACTTTGTAATTGTGATACTTTTGGTGAAATAAATTTTCCATTCTCAAATCTAACTCTGAAAAAAAGTGTTTTAATAAAATAGATACAAAATATAAGTGAAATAATAAATAATAATAAACTTATAATTCGATTTTCTTGAAAATAAATTCTGCTATTCTCTTCGAAAATTACAGATAATGCCACAACTAAACTAATTCCAATTGTGCCAATTCCTAAACCACAAGAAAAATGTACCACATTACATGTTTAGGTCTAAATACTCTTTTATCTTTCATAAGCTCTCCTTAAAAATAATTAAAATGATGAATGTTCCCGAAGCGTAGGTCGCAATCTATTTATTATAAACCTTTCTTCCAAGAAGTTCTGAGCTAAATTTCATGCCCTTGTTAAAGTAGATAAAGCATTGGTCCAACTCATAAACCTTTAGTAAAATGTTGCGATAATTCTACCAACTATTACTCCCAATTCATTCTAACTTTGGCTTAATTTTCGATTTCTTTTTCTAATTCCTCAGGAAAAATTTCTTCTTCGCTTGTTTCTATATTTAATAAGGATGATTTATAATGCTTCAAAGCATTATTAATAATATTGGTGTTGTCCTCCGTCAAATAATTATCAAATAAAATCACTTCACAATTAGATCTTTTAGCAATTTCTATTATAAATGGCAGTTCAATTTCCTTAAAACCTTTCCGATGATTTTTGAAAATTATTTTGTCCTCATCAAATCTTTTTCTAAACTTACTTGAAAATAATAACCTAAAAAGTATTCCAAAAGCAGTATTGACATGCGCATACGGATAATCTGGCTTTCTTGTTCCATTTATGAATATATCTATTTTTCGAACATTAATAACCTGTACATCTTCATATTTTAATAACTTTTTGAGCTTTCCCTTTTTATATTCCGCAACACCCAGTTCCTCAATTACTATATCTTTAGATGCTATAATGTGATGCAAAATAAAAAATGCAGTTGGCGCAAGAATTATAATGGCAATTGGTCCCCAAAAACTAAATCCTTGTTCAGGTTCAGCACTTAGAAAGTTCCACAATATCACAATTATTACAAAAAAAACAATAAATGCCATAAAAATACCAAATTCACTCTTTTTTCTTCTGTGATTTCGTATTCGCATAACGATATCCTCCTAGAATAATAATGCTCTTAAAGATCCGCGAGTAACTCCAGGTAGTACTTGCTGTCCGACAAACAATAGTCCAGTCCACGTTCTCATCATTTCTGATGTAACTGGATTTAATCCTGCTGCTACTCTATCCCTCATTGCATCTTGAATTATTTTGTTTGTTTGATCCATGCCTTTTTGAGCCAACTTTCCTAATCCATACGACATTCCGCCAGCTACTCCACCTATAAATCCACTCATACCTAATCATTGTTATATCCATAATTTCTAACTATACCGTTATCATTAATTCTATGATTAATATCTGTTACCTTCCAGCTAAATCATAGCGATAAACCGCAACTATTTCATGTCTTGTGTCACTAATAGAAACATTAATCCTTGAGCTTTCAATATAACTTCTTGAATTAATTGTGTTTGTATTGTCATAATCAAAGTTAAATTGACGACCACCCTTAATACTTCTTAAGATTACTGTTCCTAGATGATATTGATAACTTTCTTCGGTTGTTCTGACTTCTCTGGAGGCTCCGATATTTGTTACATCGACGCTTGTTTTGCTTAATGGTCTGCCGAAACCGTCATATTTGTATGTAATATCCAAGAAATCAGATACATTATTAACTGTTCTAAAGATTTCATTAGTTCTGCCAATCTTGGAATAAGTTTTTTCATTACAGCACCTTGACCAACATGATGTCTGTTCATTCCTTCAATTATAGGAAGTTCATCATAAACACCAACTCTAAATAAATCTGAATTTTGCGGTTGAGCAACACTAGGTAAAGGTTGTTTCTTTGCTGCCTTAGCTTTGGCGGCTTTCGCAATTTTTAAACCAATCATTGCTGCCATTATTAAACCTGTGAATGCTAAACTCATCGCCCAGTTATCATTTATATGATTCTTGAATGTTTCCCAGAAATTACCGCCTCTTCTATGGCTCTGATAACCATTCCAGGCAGCTATTCCGAAAAAGAAGGCAGAGGCAATTCCTACTCCTTTTAAGTATGGAATCCAAATCTTTGGTCCGACTATAAAGGAGGCTATTATTACTGCGACTGTTACAATTGAGAATATTCCTATCGCTAAACCGCGTCCCCACCAACTTCGCCAGAATGCCGGAAAACTTATTCGCCAAAAGTGTTGCCACCGGGTTAACTCATCAGGGTCATAAACAAGATTGGCATTCGTTTCCGTTGTATAACCATTATACACTAAATCGATTGGATTCGCAACTATTAATAGATATGAATTTAAACTATTTGGTGTGATTGTGCTTTAAATAATTTACACAACATTATAAAGAGATTTTGTTTTAGGAAAAAGAAAAGCAAAGCCTTCTAATGAAAACTTTGCCTTTTAAATTTAATGATTAATCTTCTGTTTTTTCAGAATCTTTAATTTTTTGATGTTTTTTATGATAGTGCATTCCAGGTATAGTCATAATAAAAAGAAATAAAATTAAACTAAGAGTAAATATTCCGCTTAGTCCCCCAGTTAATGTGCTTCTATTTATAGCAAATACAACATTAATTACTAAAGATGAAAGTATTAAAATAAGACCGAAAATATTTAACCAAAATACATGTTTAGAGATTTTTCCAGATTTATGATTATAAAAACAAAATAACCATTTTGATTTTTCAAGGTTATAAAAATCTTCAAATTTATAAACATTTTTATATTGTTTATCTAATCCTCGTAAAACACCATAAATCAAAAAAGTAAAGAGAGCCCAGAACATAAAAATATAAGTAAATAAATTAGGGTCAAAATCAGATGAAAAAAATTGTGATACGTTTTGAACTAATTCCATAATAACCCCCTAATCAAGTCTGTTGTGACCATCGTTACTTTTTTTCCTACCGATAAACCAATCATAGCGCCAATGTTGGCTAAAACTCTTTCGCCAATTACAGGATCTATTCGTCCGCCAATCATCCCAAACACTCCCGCAAATCCTGCTTCAAACCAACATACATTACCGAAAAATACTTGCTGCATCCCCGCAGAAGATGTAAAATATACTGCCCCTTTACCAATCACTTGTTTCTTTAGTCCGATAGTAGCTAATCCCACTGCTTTAGCTGCTGGTCCAGTAACTGCTCCTGCAATTACGCCTAACGCAAACCCATCCACAATCGCATCTCTTCCTTTTGGAAGCGCAAAGGCAACATTAACCCCTACATTAATATAAGCACCAGCAGTGCCTGCTTTTATAAGTTTAGCTGTCTTTGTACCCTTTAAGACAACTGCCAGAGAGCCTCCGGTTAAAATTGTCGCGGCTGTCATAGCTGCTAAAACCCCAGCTCCTACCGCAAACTTTTGCCAGTTATCTAAACCATCCCACCAATCCATCACCAGATTTGTTATACTACTTACCCTTCTTGAAACAATAGCTGCTTTCCTATCACCCCATGCAGAAATAATAGCTCTTCTTCGCGCAAACCATCCATTTAAAGGTGTAACCATATATAGTGAGATTGTAGTTTCGATATTACTAGTATTATACACTAAATCGATTGGATTCGCAACTGTTAATAAATACGAATTCAAACTATTTGGCGTGATTGCACTTAAAATAATTTGCATAACATTACAAAAGGATTTTGTTTTAGGAAAAAGAAAAACAAAGCTTTTTTACGGCTTTGTTCTTTGCATCAATTTTTATCTTCAGTCTTTTCCCTTTTTTCATATTTTTTTCCAAACTTATAAAGATTATAATACCCAAATATTCCGATTATTATCAGCAGCCCAACTAAGCCTAAAGTCATAATTACACTAATAAAGGTTGTTGTTTGATTTGGGTTAATTATGTAAATAATGTTGGATATCAATGCAGAAATAATAAAGACATGTGCAAAAATATTTAACCAAAAAATGAATCCAATAATTTTGCCAGATTTATGATCATAAAAACTAAATAGCCATTTAGTTTTTCCAAGATTATATAAATCTTTAACAATAAAATCTCTTTTCAAAGTATGATCCACTCCGCGTAAAAGGATATAGATTGCAACACTAAATGTTATCCAAAAAAGCAATCGAAGTAGAAACATTTGTTGCTCATGAGTAAATGGCGATGCGAATATTAGTTCCATTTTATTTTCCTCCAGACGGATTAAATGCTATTAATGTTCCTTCTTTGGTTCCTGATAATCCAATCATAAATACTATTTGTGTTGCAAAATCTAAGTTAGAAGCGATTGGATCAAGAAATCCACCAATCATACCAAACGCACCAGTAATTCCGGCTTTAGTTATGCAAATATTACCAAAGAAAATTTGCTGCATTCCTACCGAAGCAGAAAAGTAAACTCCACCTTTACCGACAACTTTCGCACTGTGTTTCGCAAACTTCCATTTAATCCCAACCTTAGCTAACCCTATTGCTTTAGCTGCCGGTCCAGTGATTGCTCCTGAGATTGCGCCTAATGCAAACCCATCCGCAAAGCCGTCCCATCCACCGGTGATAGCTCCTGCAGTTCCTCCGGCTCCAGCTGATATCCAAGCACTAGCATTAGCCGCTCCAGCAATTTTAGCTTTCGTGGTCGCACCTTTTAGAAAAATCGCAGCCGTTCCGCCAGTTAAGATGGTTAAGAGAGTTGTCGCAGCTAAAACCCCAGCCCCTACCGCAACCTTTTGCCAGTTATCTAAACCGTCCCACCAGTCCATCACTGGATTCGTTATACTACTTACCCTTCTTGAAACAATAGCTGCTTTTCTATCACCCCATGCAGAAATA
>WRBM01000059.1 GCA_009784525.1 Erysipelotrichales bacterium
AAAAGTTTACGTGTTGATTTTGTTTTGTACTTATATTGAATTACACTGCTCTCAAACACTTTAAAAAAATATGTCGCAAAATATATAGTTTTGTACTTATATTGAATTACACTGCTCTCAAACCTCAAAATCCGAAAACATTCCTATTTTGCATAAGGTAATTCAATGTTATTATATAATAAAGATTTTTAAAAGTCAATTATTTGACATTTTTTTCAATAATAAAATTATCTTTATCAATGATGATTTCCTGACTAGGTATATTATTTTCTGCAAAATAAACTGGAATTATATCTTCTAATAATATTATAGAAACATCTAAAAACCTACAATGCTCAAAAAACATTTCCATTTCTTTAGCTTCTAAAAATTTAGAAAGAAACAGAAAAATAAAAACCTTTGTTTTTGAAAATTCTATGTTTATATTGACGTATTCAATTAGTTTTTCTAACAAAGAATCATAATTTTCTCTCAAAGTTATAGAAAATAATTTAAAAACTCCTGCTACATCAAAGTCATCCTCTAATGCTATCGGATAACCAATGTCTTGACAAATTCCTTTACAAAAGTTGCTTAATATTTCTGAAACATTTCTTAATGACTCATCAAACTCTGGACGTGCTGAAAATTCAACACATTTCTTGATTAATGCCGTTTGAATTTTTTTTGTATTCAAACTAATTCCTGGAACATTTGTTTCCACATTGCACATTTTATCAAAAGATAATTCTGTCATTTTTTTATTTATGCTAAAGAATCCAACCTCTCCGTTTGATTGCGCAACTAAACTTGTGCAGTAGCTCCATAAAGTTAGTGAATTTTCAATCGCTATTATAAAAACTTCTTGTGATGTTATTGAATAGTGCTTATCCCAATATAAATGTTTAAAATTCATCTTCTATTTCCACCCATCTTGAATCATTATCAACAAAATTAGATTTTTTCTTTCCAACTAAATATTCTATATCAGCAAACTGTTTCTCTGTAACCTTAAGACATTGAACTAGCCCTTTTGGAGGTACATTTTTAACAATAAGGCTTTTTATTGATGCGGCTTGTGATTCGTTCAATATTAGTTTTGTGTAAACTGAATATTGTGTCATAATAAAACCATTCTTAATAAGAAACTTATGAAATTTCCGGTAATTTTTTCCGTCAGCCAAAGATAAAGTAGGCAAGTCAAAGAAAATCATTATTCTCACAAATCTATAACTCATTCCCTTCCTCCAAAATAAACTTATCTATTTTGACAATATCCTCATTTCCATCCATAAATTTTAATACACTTCTCGTAAAAATAGCAATTGCGTTATCAAGAAATTGTTCTTTTCCAGCCATTTTTGCTTTAGTAGTTAATATTGCGGACAGCAAGTTCTTAAATTTTTCAAAATTAGATATTTGCAATACATATGCGTCAACTAAAGGACGAAATACCTCCATTATATCGCAAGCTAAATTAAATTGATTAAACTCGTTAATATGATGAATTCCTAATTGCGTAACATATCCTGCTGCTGCAATTTCCCTAGCAACCGAAGACATAATAATTGAATATCCATAATTCAAAGCACCATTTATTTCATTTTCTGTTCTTCTTCCAAATCCAGATCCCAATAAAGCGTTGAAATATACTTTTGATGCATGACCTTCTCTATTTGTTTCATCTCCAACTTCAATTTTGTTAATATATTCTGATAGCAAGTTAGCACTTTCTTCTTTTCCATATTTTTCAAGTACTTTTTTTTGCCAATAAATCTTTTGACGAATAATTTCTTGCCACGCAATATCTTTCCGGCTATTTTCCCACTGTGATTGTCTTTTTATCTGACCGCTAGACAAATGATGTCCATAAAAAATTGACAAGCCACCATAAGGTAAATGTTTTTCATCGCAAAAAATAACACTTATATTATTTCTAGCAAGAACACAAAGTGCTTGAGTTGTGATTGCACAAGCCGTTGATTCGATAATAAGTGTCCCTATTTCGCTTAAGTGAACTATTTTTTCTTCCTCACTTCTGATAACAAGCCAATTAAGTCTAGTTTCAATTTTCGCTCTGCACTTAATAACAACTGTTCTAAATCCCAAAATTTATTCCTCGTCTTCAAAAGGATAAATCTTAATATGCTTCTCTTTAGCTCCGGTAATTGATTGGTTAATCATTATTAATGGGTAATTTATTTTAGGAGATGGTTGAATAATTCTTGAGTACTTAGACTTTCCTAGCCCAGATAAATCAAAAGATTTAGTATGACAACTTAATCCTTTGATTATTCCGCTTAAAGCTTTGATTTGCTCATCAATCGAACTTTTGAAAAAAACATCTTGACAATCAATTAAGTCATCATAAAGATCAGGCAAGCCAAAGTTTTTACCTTTTAAATCTTGCATATTTCTATAAAGCTTTAGTAATTTTGCTAATATTATATCCCATAGCTGTATATTTTTTTCTTTTGTCAGGATTTGCAATTTGTTTGTTGTTTTTTTACCGCCAGCAATTTCAATACTGTCGTCATCTTTAATAAAAAAATTTGATTTTCCCTCTTTTACCATATCATTATACTTAAAGATTAATCTAATATAATCTAAAAAATCTTTATCCAAAAATAATTGATTTGCATTTCGAAACAACATTTTTGATCTGTTCCAACCAACTATGCGACAACTCATCTTATTAATATTAAATAATGTACCAAGTAAAACTTTCGAAACAATAATTTTTGGCTCAACAAAATTTTCAGACAATTCTTTTAGTTGTTCATCTTGGCTTAATTTTTCCCAACTCTTCTTTTGAAGCAAACTTATAGCCCAAAATTCGCGTTGACGCTTTCCTTTTTTATCTGTGTGCTCAACTATTATGAAATAAGCCGCACTTAAACTCTTATATCCCCCATATTTGCTCACATTATTTAATGGGTTGCTAAGTAATCCTTTTTGCGGTATGAGAATACTTTCCTTAAGTAAACTTTCTTTTGATTTTCTACCGTCTTTAATTTCTTTTTGATGCGCACTTGCCGAACATAAATTTTGATTATAAAACTCGCCCTTCTTTTCATAAGTCTTTTTCGTGACTAGTAAATTATTGCGTGACATAAACTTTTTAACAGTCAGAATTGTTTCGTTGTTTTTCCAAGCGTTACTGACATCATATTCAAAGATTTTATTTTGAGAATAAATTTTCCATTTTTCATCTTTGAATTCCTTTGCATAAAAATTTTTATTGCGACTAAAACGCTGATTATAAGTATTACCAACAACTATGTTTAAATAAGCATCATGTGCATGATGAAAATCATTGACTTCCCGGCACTTCAGTAAATCGAATTTATGTCTAAAATCACTAACGTTTCCTGCTTTGGAATAAATTACTTCTGATTCCTTAAATTTTTCTTGGAATAATCTCGCAACTAGAGTTGCGCTTTGTCCTGTAAATACTAATTGTCGAGCGATAAATTCTTCTTGTTCTGCCTCTGATAACTCCGTAGTTCTTTTCAGTCTTTGTAGTTTTTCATTACTCATAAGATTACTTTTATGCCATGATTCCCACATAGGAATTAAAATATCTTTTTTTGACCAAATCTTTTGGGTCTTATTTAAAGGATAATTTTTTCCTTTTAAACCGTTTAGTTCTTTTTTTACTAAGACTCGGTTATTTAGACTATCATCCTTCTTTAGCGCCTGCGGAAAAATATGATCAATATCATATAAATTGTCATTATTAATTTCTGAGAGATTAATCGCCTCGCCACTATATGCGCATTTACCATTTTGTAAAAAGTATAGATAAATTTTATCGCTTCTAAATTCTCTTTCGTTTTTGCTTTTTATTACTTCTTTAAATTCTTTTAAAGAAACTGATTCTAATAGTTGATCTTTTCTAGAAACGCTACGCTTCTTTTCGTTTTTATTTTTGCCACTTCTCGTAACCTCAATAAATATTTTATCTGGTTTCTGCCCAACCAACTCAACAATTTCATCAACCACAAGCATTGCTTGCCATGTTGCTCTTTTTACACTCGGTGATGCATATGATTCATGAATATCTTCATATGTAACCGATTCTTTGTTAAAATTATTTTCCGATTTAATCCATTCCTCGACATTATAAAGCTGATTGTGGATAATTTGCATTAGATTTTGATTAGTATTCCATAACAAATCAATTATTGAAGTTAATTCTCCTGTATCATGACGAACAATTTTTTGCGCCGTTAAAAATTTTTCGCTTAGATTGCCGAAACCTGAAAAATTTAATCCCTTCAGTTTCTTAATCATTTCTTCGGATAAATGGGAATAATTTTGTCTTATTTTACCTTCTAATCGTTTTTTATCTGAAAATAATGCTTGCCAAAGAATGACCTTTTCAAATAAAGCTTCGTTTTCTTCTGTATCAGCTTCGTTATTAAAAATATGACCAGCTTGAAGATATGAGCTCAAGGAAGCTGTGAAGCCGCCTTTTTCTATATCAAAACCTGAAATGTCACTTTTAGCAATGTCATTGCCTAAAAATTTTAGTAACGTAGTAATTGAAACTTTTTTAATTTGCTTAAATAAGTCGTTATAAATTTTTTGTTTTAATTCTACTGTAATAGGCTCGCTATTAATTTTCAAATTGTTAAGTTCATTCAAGACAACAAACTTTGAATATATTAAAGAGTGTTTTGGTAAAACTGCTTCTTTTCTTAAATAAGAACATTGAGAAAGCATCCTTTGAATAAATTTCTCTTCGCTTTTTTCCAAATCGATAACTTCTGAGTAATTCCATGGTGTAATCTTAGTTTGGTTATACTTGTACTCTTCTTTCTTTTCCATCCAAACATGACGATTCGTTTGATTATGTGTATTAAGTCTACCTACGAAATAATCCACTTTAAATGAAATCAATTGTAAAACTTTGGAAGTATCTATATTAAATTTTTCAGTAGTATTTAATAAAATATCTCTAAGTTCTTTTTTATGCAGTTGAAAAGGAATAGTAGCATTTTCTTTAGTTCTTATTTTTGGTAAAAAAGTTCCGTTGACTAAATCATCGATTACTTCAATAGACAGTATATCTGCCAATTCTTTTTTTATAAAAGAGTAAAAATCTTCTTTTTTGCATTTAGAAATTATTGTCTTTCCTTTATTCAAATTAGAGCCAATATAAGCAGCATAATTGTTTTCTTCTGATTCAGAGCGAAAAATTTTATAATATTTATGCTTGGCTTTTTCTTTAACTAATTTTTTTAAATCTTTTAGATCTTTTTTATGCTTATTATATTTAATAAGCATTGCCTCGGAAACGCTATCTTTGCCTTTTAAGAGATTCATCAGACTGAACCAATCATAAATCTTTTTTATAATTACAAGTAGTTCAAAACTATCTCCTAAAATAGCTGAAAAATTTGCCTCTAATGTTTCCCATTCTGAATTTAGCGTAATTGTTTTAGTTTCATCAGTAATATCTTCTATTGGAAAAATTTCATTAGTTTTAATAGTTTCGCCAAGAAAAGCTTTTATTATATTTTCTAGTTTTTTGTCTTTTCCACTATATAAAATTTTTTGAAGATTCTCCCTTTTTTGCCTTATCCTCATTTTAGCATCTTTCGCAATAATCTCAACTTCGGGATATTGGCTTAAATCAAAAATCGTATTAGAGTCATCTTCAGTAACTTCATTTTCTAAATAATTATTTAATTCTTCAAATAATGACTTACCAGAAAGCGCCACATCTTTAACATTAAAATCATCTACATCTAATAATAAATGCCCTCGTGCTTTTAGGATATGATGGCACGCTAAATAGACCAATCTAATATCTGGTGTATTTCTTTCCCAATTTTTAGGATTCATTAAAAAGTATCGCAAATGATAAATTGTAGCAAAGTTTTTAAAATGGTTCTTATCGCTATAATTTTCATCTGCAAAAAGTGAATTAAGTGAACCAAGTCCTCTTTCTTCTTTATCTTCTTGCCATAAACTACTCGATTTTATTCTTAAGAAAAATAACGGATCAACTTTTTTTATTTCTTCATCAAATAGTTCTTGCAATAATAACAAGCGGTTTTTTATTCTATTCAGTCTAACTTTGTTAGCCCTCTTAATTCTTCTTTCAGAAGCAGTGTTAGCTTCTTCAAATAATCTTACTCCCATTAACGGTTTTCCGGATTTTGCTATTACATTATATTTTTCATCTGTTGCAGCAAAACCAACTGACCCTGTACCAATATCTAAGCCCAAATAAAACTTTTTACTCATTGTTATTGCACATCCTTCAATTTTATGATATAATATTTACGAATTACACTGCGAGTTCAAATAATATAATATATTCCCAACTCTAAAACCATCGGGTTTATAACTAACGTGTCCAAGACACGTTTTTTATTTGCTCAATCTTTTCAAAATTAGGATACACTATATTTCGACAAATTGCAAGAAAAATCGTTCGACAAATGCGCTTTTTTTATAGTTAGTTATGTTTAAAAAGTTTTTTGGAAATTTTATTAATAGTTTATCGGCTTTTTTTATCGTTTAACTAGAGGTGTAAAAATATCGTTTGCAACATTATGAAGAAATCCTGTAAATTTTTATTTCTTAAAATAATAGTTGGTATATCACATATAATAATCTTGCAATCATTAATCAATAAAAATTACTAATATAATTTAATTGAAAGTTTGTCTGATAATTTCTGCAAACCAAAAAAATATGATTGCACAAGAACTGACTTGAATGGATTA
>WRBM01000060.1 GCA_009784525.1 Erysipelotrichales bacterium
GGAACCGAAAATATAAAGTTGAATGATTTTAAATAAACGTTTCACTAAACCTACTGAAGCCATTACAAGAGAATAAAGCACTACTGCTGCCGTTATGAATAATAATAAATAATTAACATCGCCGCCGATGCGAATGTTTAAATCTATAGTATTTCTGAACCAATCAACATTCATAGAATTTTGTCCGACAATTGCGAGAGAACGATTATTTTCTATGGCTATCCTTAATGCATTTTGACCTCTGGAAGAAGTAATACTATTTATGAAAATTGATTGTGCAATGCTATCTGCTCCACCCGAAGTAGAGAGTAAATTGGCTGCTAATTCTATAGCAATATTATTAATTAACCAGCCTGAAACAAAAATTATTGTAAGCATCATTGCAGGCATTAAAATAAACGATAAAATTCCCATTATGGAGCTTTTTATGACCTTTTTAAGCGAATCAGTCGAATCTTTTTGATATTGGGAGCGAATTGTTCCAATACAAATCGATACGCCAAAGAGGAAAATTGAAAAAAGCAAAAAAACCCAAAAAGTATTGACTATACCTTGATTAGAGAATATCAAATCAAAAAAGTTAATAGAAGGCGCATCAGCTGTTGGAGAGTTAACGCCAGCCAAAAACCAAAAAGTAAGTTCAAAATAATAAATAAGTTCAAGAGCCCATTGACCAACACTGAAAAAGACTTCTCCAAAAAGAGCAGAGAAATCAATGAACATAAATTGTGGTCTAAAGTTTCTAATTAAATTTAAACCTATGCTTCTTATAAATGAGGCCATGCATTACTACCTTTCCAAGATAGCTTAGTAAAATTTACTTAAGCGGTTCTAAAGTCAAAATTATAAAGTTGGAAAATAAAACTTTTTCCATCCATTGGAAGACCAGGAACTTCTTCACCGTTTCTTCCATTTTGTTTCCATAGATACATGTCTCCGACGGGATGACTTTCAGAATCGTCTATATTAATTAAGAAACGAAACTGAATATCAAATCTGTCATTTAATTCGAAAGTGGCAGGTATTAGAATTTGATGTGCAATGCCTTCTTTTGCTTCAACAGTAATCCACTCTCCAACAGGTGCAGAATTTACGCCTCTACCATTTATAATTCGTGCAAGAATTATCATATCACATTCAGGAATGATTGTAAAAGATATTTTGGTAACATTTAACGAGACATCGCTTTTTACATCAAAAATGATGTCAGCATAAGCAAAAGCTGGCATTGACGGAGTGCTAGATGTTAAATCATTATAATCAATATTAAAAGAAGTCATCCTATTTGCACTTGAATCAAATCTCCAGCCCTGAATAGTTTGAAACGGATTCTCTTCTGTTGTTCCTCCGCCCCAGTTACATCCAACTAATAAAAATAAAGCAGTTGCCACAAATAAACTCGCAAATAATTTTTTCATTTTTTCTCTCCTTAATTTTTGACCTAGCGGTCTTTCTCTAAATCAATAAAGTCTTCTTTATGTAAAGATGTAAATACAACTTTCAAGCAAGTTTGCTATATTGATAGCAAGCTAGCAAATCATGTGTTAATATGAAAATCAAATAAATCATTTTTTCCAATCAATTATCTCATAACAGATTAATATTTGTCCGCCACAATCAACCAAATGCCACAGATTTTCATTTTTATATTCTAAATCCAGTGGTAGATTATCTTCAAAACCTTTCTGAGACAATGAATCAGTCAATTGCTCTTTTTGTGATTTCATGTATTCAATAAATTCCAATTCATTTGGAAATTCTATTGTATTATCCTTAAAATTGTTGCTAATTTTTACAGTGATATCTTCTCTTACAGCAGGAATATTAGTTGTTTCTGTATTTGAACTATTCATTGAATATGGTTCCTTTCTAATTTTGTTCACTATTTTAGATAAATTTGGCTTGATTTTTTTGATTAAATAGCATATAATATAAATATAGAGAGTGCCAGACAGCAGTCTACGCTTCTCGGTATCTAATGCTTGAAGCAGTCTAAATACTTTGGTTGGTAGAGGCTGCTTTTTTGTTTTTCTTTAAATCGAAATACAATCGGATTACATTAATTAAGCAATTTATTATTGCGATAATAACAATTAAATCCATAATCTCGAACCCCCTTTCCCAGAAAAAAATCTGTTAAAGTTGATACCGAGAAATGCAGCCCTGCAAATCTGACACTAAAGTGGACCGTGATTCTTAATTGATCCACAGACATTATATAATAATTGTCGGTAAAAATCAATAATTCTGAGTTGGATTCGCACTATTTTGTTGAAACTTTTTTCTTTTAAGAGTCTATCTTAGATAGCTCATCAAAGAACTTTTCTTCAAGTTCAAAAATCTTTGAATCATCAATTAGATTCCGTTTTATCGCAATTCGTAAATCACAATAAGAAACAATATCATAAGTTAGTTTTATTTTATAGAACGTTAGTTCCTTTGCCTTATGTGCAGAATTAATTACAAATGGTGAATCAGGAAACTTAAATAAAAACTGATCTCCTTGTAATGCATTACAATATTGACAGCCATTTGAATAATATTCATGACCTTCAGTTTGTGAAAATCTTTTCCTAAATTTATATGTTGTATCCAAATATTCTAAAAGACTTTTAGGCATTTTTAAGAAACCGGAACAAAGTATAATGTGGTCTAACATATTCTTACCTTCGGTCAAATAAAAATTTTCAATCCCAAAAGCAATTACTTTAGTTTGCTTCTTACATCGCCAACATTCTCTAAATCCTTCGACAATATATAAATAATCCAAAATAATTAATGAGTTTGGCGAAATCCAGTGATAGAAAAACGGATATTTGGTTTTATCTGGCGCATACCACTTCTTTAAATCTTTATTCCAAAGTGCGCCACGTTCTTTTGCTTCCTCTTTATCTTCGTAAGGAACATCTAATAATAAAGGCATAATTATTGCAAAGCTTCCAACATTGCGTACTTCGACAAGGCAAAATCAAAAACTTTATACATTAATTCCTTAGTGGCGCACTCAGGCAAAGCATCTTTTAAAAGAGCATAATCTTCAGGAAGTTTTAATAACTCAAGGTTAATATCTTTTAAGTTAATGCGCTCTATTAAGATTCCAGCAAGTAAGTGAATCCAAGAAGTTTCATATTCGTCATAAATTATTTGAGGTTGGAGCCATTTATGATATTCTTCCAAAATATCGATTGTTGCTGGTAAAATAGCAGCTTGCGAAAATTTTCCATTTTCACTATATTTTTTCAATAGATTAGTAATTTTATCACCATGTAATTTTTCAGCAAAATCTTTAAAATCTTTCATATTATATCTCCTTATCCCATCTCATTATCATTATCGTTTTCGGATTCGTTTTTTAGAACAGTGTCAGCCCCATATAAAGCCAAGTTAGCTCTTGGATCATTTTCCATACCAGGCATAAATGATTCAAATAAAGTATTCCAGTTCTGAAGTTCCTCAACTAGACTTTGTAAAATTAAATCGCTCATTTCTTGTATTCCGTTGCCTGCACGAGGTTGTTCGCCAAAATGCTGATAGTCATAAAGCGCATGGGAATACTTTACAGCATCTAATTGTTTTATATTCACAGGACTTAAACCAAGAGTTAGTAGTTCATAATTCATTAGAAGGCGACCAGTTCTACCATTACCTCCAGTAAATGGATGAATAGTTTCGAAATCCATGTGGTGTTTGGCTAATGCGTTCGTTACTTCATTAAAATAATCTTCGTTTTTATACGTAACCTTATTAAAGTGTTTTAGATCGTTATTTATTTGTGCTACATAATCTATCATCAGATGTTTCATGCTTTTTGAAGCGACAGGTTTAAATAACACCATACCATTTCTTCCAACAATCTCAACATCGTGAACATCCAAATGTCTGTAATCTTGATAAAAGCCATCTTCTCTTGAAATACGTACAAATGAATGAAGAGATCTTATTAAATCCAAAGATATAGGTCGTTTTTCTCTAGCAGCATTAAGCATGTGTTGAAATCCTTGGTGATAGCCGACAATATCTAAGTGTTCTCCAAATGATTTTTCTCTAATCATAATTGAATCTTTGATAATCACATGAGTTTCATTTAACGTTATGGTATTGCCTTCAATAGCATTGGAATCATAAGTATTTTTAATTGCAAAGTTATCATAATATTTTTGGATTACTTCTTGAGGTATTGGTCGTAATCCGTTTCTTTTCTCGAAAGCTAAAACGGCTTTTTTCAATAAGTCATTTCTATTTATCATATCTTGCCTCCTTCAATGCAATTATCGTATAGAAATTGTTTTATTTCTTGATTATTGTTGATTTCAAAATTAAACAAGGACATCCCGCCAACAGAACGATTATCAAAAATTAATTCTATATCAGCCAAAGAAATTAGCAAGCCTTCTAATTTAGCACTTTGATATATTAGTTTTACAATTTGATTGCAAGCGAAGCTCAAATTTTCTGTTAAAGTAATATTAAATTTATCTTTGAACTGCATTAAAACGCCTCTTTCTTGATTATTGTTGCTAATTATGTAATATATTTATATGAAATTATACCATAAAACTCTAATGAGAAAATTCTTTTAATAGAAACAACTAATAAAGATGAAATTTATAAAACCATAGAAGATTTTTTGGAAAAGCAAGGCCTTAAAGGCCATTATCAGAGATTTCTTGGATTTGATACTCCAACAATTTGAATTGATTACGGATCGCATAGTGACTTCTTTGAAATTGAGGAAGTTCTTCCAGGAACATTTTTCCCGAAGCAAGATTAAGTCTTGTCTTTTAATTCTTCAACCGTTAAAACCTGGTCTCTTTTTCTATGAATCATTCGATGACAATTTGAGCAAACGGGAACTAAGTCATTTTCAGGATTTATTAACACAACCTCTTCTAAAGTAGATATAGGGTTAATATGATGTACCTCGATGAAGCCATCGCCAACATCGCCGTAAACTTTAAAAAAATCAAAACCACAAACTTTACAAATAGGACCATGAAATTTAATGCAATCTTTACGGTTCTTAGGATTTCGTTCATATTTTGTTGTGTATATTTCTTTTTTCTTACCTTCTTCTCTACTTACAACACTGGTTAAATCACCATCTTCATTATTTTCAATAATTCTAGGATTTTCAAAACTTAATAATTTTAAAGCTTCAGCAAGTTCTGGTCTAATTTTCCATAAAATATTGTTATTTTCTTGCTTTCCAAGAAAAGGAATATTCCAACGTCTTTCCGTTCCATCAGCTTTGTACTGCTTTTCGATTTTTGTAAAATCAATAATACGTTTCCCAAAAGCTTTAACTTTTGAATTTAAGCCGCCATTACCGCCAATGTTAAATTTACTTAATACTTCGTCCTGAGATACAAAATCATTGCAATCGTAATAATAATACAATATATCTACAATATCATTTTCGAGGGCTAATTCTTTTTTTAAAATTTCTAACCATATTTCGACTGAAGATATTCTTGTATTATTGTTTTCATCATAATTTTCTTCTGAATTATTTTTATTTTTAGTTAAATAAATATTTTCAAAATCATCGCACAATTTACTAAGACCAGGTAAACTTTTGCTTTTTACACTTTTATAATAATCTATATTAAGTCTTGTGGCTTGGATTGCTTTTTCTAATCCATCTTCTTTATAATCCCTGTAAATACGATTGAAAATAATAGTTGCAGCTGTTATATTAATTGTTCTTTGAAACTTTTCACCTTTAATCATTTTAATTATAGAAATAATATAATCTCTTGCAGATCCAGAATTCATTTTAGATTCTTTGGAAATAAATTGCTTAGCATCTTCGAGACTAATAATTTCTCCATACGCAATTTTTTTAGCATATTTATAACATGACTCTATCATTTCAGTAGTAATCAAAATAGCCAACCCCTTTTGTTTTAATCCATTTCATTATCATCAACACATTCATTAACATTTTCGTTATCAAGTAAAACGAGTATAAAAAGCTCATCATGCTTTATTATTTTGCTGTTTGCCTTTATATAATGAATATCCTCATCTCTTAATCCAATAAAATCTATATTGTTGCGTCTTGCAATAATTGCCGGACCGTGTAAAGGACTAAAAGGATTACAAGCAGCTACAACAGATATTGACAATTGAGAATCATCCATCGCGCCGGTTCCATCAACTATAAAGTCATAAAGTTTTTCGCCGATATATCTTCTTGTTGATTCTAGACCATCACAACCAATAATCTCATAAAAATCTTTATTTCCTCTTGTATTATCAAACTCTTCAAGAGTTCCATTCGTTGGATCAAATTTGAGCATTCTTTTCATAATTTCTTATCTCCATTTAGGATTTACTCCTTTGATATTTATGGGCAATAATGCATATAATGAAGTGATGGGGAAAATGCAAATTTAACTGGTGCGCTCTTTCTCACATTCATAAATTTAAGCAGTTAGTCAATTTTGCTAAGACTACTGCTTTTTTATTTAGGCTCTAACGAGCTATTTAATATTTTTTTCTTAGCAAACTTTAACACTTTTTTACTATTAGACTCAAGATTATTTAAAATAGTTTGAATGTTAAAATCTTGTTTAGAAATTCCAGTTTCTAAAAGTATAAAAAGTGTTTCGCTAACTAAGGCCCGAGATGAATATACAAAACGCGATCCA
>WRBM01000061.1 GCA_009784525.1 Erysipelotrichales bacterium
ATTGAAGTTTTTTACTATTTTTAATTTTATTTATTAAATTAGGATTTCGCTTGAAATTTCAGTGCACGATGAGAAATCTTCAGTTTGCTTTTCATAAATATTCTTTAAATTATTCATAAAAACTCCCTGTTTTTTATCATTATAACATAATCCTTTCCTAAAAAATGTCGAATTTTGCTAAAAGAATCCGAAAAAATGAAGAAAATATAAAAAATTGCAGATTCATCTGAAATTTACTCCTCATCATAACAATGCCAGGGAATCAAATCTTGATTTTCTCGGCATATCCTCTGCTTTCCGATCAGCGTCAGCTGCGGTATTCCAATTCCTCATAATTTGTTTCTTAATCCTTTGGCATGTTCTTCTTCATTTAACGTAAATTCAGATGAATCAGATCTGATTTACACAATTTATATATGGAGCCGAGACCAAGTAAAAAACGGAGAAAGAGAAAAAAATTATGAATAAAAAAAAGAAGTTTTTAGTATTTAATCCAAAGAAAGGTTTTGAAATAAAGGAAATGGAGTCACTTCTAAAAAACTATTATGAAATTATTGAAACTGATGTGATTGATTGTGTGACTGTGAAAATTGGTAAAACCGATTATGAGGTAGTGTGTGATGATGAGGGTCTTTTAAAAGATAACCCTATTCTGTCGTTTGCTTTATCACAACATCGAGCTTTATTTGGTATTTTAGTTTTTACAAGACATAAAAATAGTGAATGGATTGGACTAACTGACGATGAGATTAATGAAATTAAAGAAAATACAATTTTAGTTGAATGCGCTGGCGGATGCAATAGATATGCTCTTGTAAATAAAAATTCAAAAGGAAAGAGTGTTTTATGAAAAAATTAAATTCTAATCGCGCAAATATTTGTCCAGTTTGTGAAAGTGTAAATATAAAATACTCAGGATTTGAAGTTGTTGAGGACGGGTTATTCCGTCCTTGGGATTGTTCAAGTTGTAAATGCAAAGGCAACGAACGGTATGATATAAAATTCGTTGAACATTACAATGTCTGTGATGAAAATTATAATGAAATTTTCGAGCGAGAGATAAATATAAGTTCTGAAATTTATTCATTTGTTGATAATTGGCTGGAAGATTCAATATGGATTCCTGGCTATTGGGAAGATACTTCTCTTGATAATATAGCTGGTCTTCTTCAAGATGCAATATTTCATTTTGAAGACGATGAAGATTATCAAAAACTAGTTCTAAGTTTTGACCTGCAAATGGTTAAAGATACATTTGTTCAAATCGCTAATGATAGAATAGAACGCTGGAATAAAAAAATACTTGAAGAAAAATTAATGGCTGAAAATTTTAAAATCAAATTGGCTAATTACAAAAATCAGAAAAGCATCTAACGATGATTGATAAACTAAATAAAGAGCTGCCGGCAATTACGCTGGCTCTTTGATTTTGCCGAGCCCTAGCGGGCATTCTAATAAATAAGTAAACTGTCAATCAGATATCTTTATTTACTGATTCATCATAACATATCCAAAAATCTTACCTATGATTTTCTCGGCATATCCTCGTTCCTTTATCCAATGGACGTCAGTCCCTGCGGTATTCCAATTCCTCATGGCAATCTTTTTATCCTAGATATGTTCCTCTTCTTTGCGTAAAGAAAGATCTCTGATCTGATTTACACAAATTTAAAAAAGAGCTGAACTTTAAACAGAGAAAGAGAAAAAACATGGAAAAAGAAATTGAAATTTTAAGCATAGTTTCTGAAGAATTGAGAGAACAATACATTAAGCAATTACCAGAACTTCTTATCAGATTGGAGGCATTGCGAAGAATTAAAAATCAATTCAATGCTGAAGAAAATGTAATTAAAGAAATGGTTAATGTAATTGGCGAACATACTTCAGAGTATTATGAAATCCAAAAGAAAGTAGAAAAATCAACTCATATTGATTATTCATTACTTAACGAATCATTAAATGAATTAAAAAATGAACTTCCTAATCTTGGCGAGGAACAGTTAAAAGCTTACAGCGATATCTTGGAAAGTCTAAAAACGGATATTGAAGTTAAAGCACCTGCCAAAAAACTTAAGCTTCTATCTACAATTTCTGAAGAAAAAGCTAATAAGTGCCAATTTATTAAGGAAAAAGAATCTTTCAAAATTATACCAAATGCTGAAGCCTTGAATGAACTGATTGAAGAAAAACTTGGTACAATTGTTAAAAATAAAGATGATTTTACATATCAAGCTTAAGGGAGCAATCCCTTTTTCTTTGAGCTAACGCTCCTTTTTTAAAAAGACATGTGTACACAATCTTTTCAACCGGCTTTCGCCGGCACAAAATATATATCTTCGCAGATTTAATTTCCGGATTCGATTTAATCGAAGGCCAAGGGCCAATGCAATCTTCTAATGCTCATTATCTTCACCGGCTCTCATTATTATGAGATCCATTTCCGTCAAATTTCGCTTTTAGTCGTTTGCTCCGGAAAGTCATAATCTTCTTCGATGGTGGCAAGCCACATTCGATAAAAAAAATCCGCAATAAGCAGAGTTTTAATAGCGAAAAGAAATTCTAAATAAAATATGTTATAGTAAATTCGGTAACTGCTCTAGTATAATGAAATCTGTGATTCCTAATTGATATTTCACGGTCAGATGGAAGTTTTATATATAAATATCTGATTTCAATTTCATAAACCTCAAAACTAAAAAATTCGAATCTGTCACTTAGAGCACCTGTTATGGAAAATCCCAGATATGTTTTTCCAATTTCCAAATGTTGAAATAAATGTGTCCGGTCATTATTTAATGGAGTTATTGGCGTTCTAATAAATACACCACTAACATGTATAAGATGCATTTGGTTAAGTAGCCCTAAACTTTCATATTTTTTTTCAGCTTCTAAAAATGCTCTTTCGGTCATGAAGTTGACGTTTATCATGTGAAGTACAACTTGTGTATTATGAGTGCTATTTCTGCCACAAACAGAACTGTAACTGATGCTCGCTACTCTTTTCCAATCATCATCAGTTTGATTACAAGCGCTTAATAAGAAAAAACATATAAAAGATAAAAACAATAAATTAATCTTTTTCATTATAATTTCTCCTTTATCGAATCGCTCAAATTGTAATAACCGTTTATATATTTTATATATAAAAGTTAAATCTATTATAGCATAAAAAGACATGAATGTCAAAATTTGTCATTCTGACTTCTTTAAATTCATTATCTATTGATATATCCGGAAAAATAAAAAACCCGCTATCTGCGGGATTTTCTTATTCGATGATTGTATTTTATATTCGTATTTAAAATATGTGTATATAAAGAAAGAGGGAGAAATCCCTAAGAATTTTCCCATGCTAATATTATACTATATTTTATCTAAAAAAGCAAGGATTTTCGCTCATTTAAACAACGTTTAATCAACTAATTGTATTAGTTTACAAGCCGGACAATAATACTTTATTTCCGACTTCTTCTCTACGCCAATATAACCGCAATTTTTACATTTTAACGTTGATTCCATACTATCATCCTTACGCACTTTCTTTAAAATAATTTATTCTGACCTTTTCAACAACTCTTTGAAATTTATTAATTCTATTAAAATCATTAATAATTCTTTTGCCAGCTTTGTCAAGCGCCATATAATGTTCAATATCACGTTCAACATAAGCAAATTTTGTATAACAGTTATGAGCATAAAAGTTTCTCATGTCTGTAATTTCTTTCAATAATTTATAATCTTCAACTTCTAAAAAATAGTTATTGTCGCTATGATCTAATGATTCGAGTGCATTAACGGCTTGCCCTAAACTCCACTCTGAAACTTTTGCAAGATTTTTATCATAATCACCTGAAAGCATACCGGCATAAATTGATTTAATATCGCTTTCAATACATTGAAAATAACAAATTAGTTTGCCAACGTGTAAATAAAAATCATCTAATTCCATTTATTATCACCTTAAAAATTATATCACGAAAAAATATATATTAAATTTAATCTTTTTCGCAAATTTCGACAAGCTAGCGCTTGTTTCTGATAACTTATTCCAAATATTAGCAGTGCATGATAATGCCATCAGAACAACTGAAATTACTGCTCATCATAACAATGCCAGGGAACCAAAGAAATGTTTTCTCGGCATATCCTCGTTCCTTTATCCAATGGACGTCAGTCCTTGCGGTATTCCAATTTCCTTTTCTTTGTTTCTTAATCCTTTTGCATGTTTTTCTTCTCTTTTCGTAAATTCAGTTGCTCAGATCTGATTTACACAAAATTTATAAGAGCTGATAAACTTAAGAACAGAGAAAGAAAAAATTATGGGAACAAGGTCATTTATTTGTATGGAACATCAAGATGGAACGTATACAACAAGCTATTGTCACTATGATGGGTATCTAGACCACAATGGAAAAATACTAGTTACTTATTATAACGAAAGACAGAAAGTTGAGGAACTTTTATCGTTTGGAGATATGTCAGCTTTAGCGGAAAGAGTAACTCCTGACCCTGAAACAATACATACATTTGATGAAAGCCAAAAAAATGTTTGCGTGTTTTACGGCAGAGATAGAGGCGAAAAAAATACTCAAGCCAAAAATTATCTTATAAGTGAATTATTAAAGAATGTAGATGAGTCCTGGATTGAATTTTGTTATATCTTTACCTTAAATAATGAATGGAAATATTTTAATCAATATGACTCCAATCTTAGAGATGTTAAAGAAGTTTTAAAGAAAAGAGAATCATTATAAGAAAATTAGCTTCGCATTGATGGCGAGGCTTATTTCTTTTTAAAGACTTATTTTATAAAATCAATTGTTGAGTTTATGTTCCTAAGATGTTCTCATATTTTTTTAAAATTGCTTTTGCTTTTTCGCTGTTTGTGAAAGCCCAATTTTTTAAATGTCCTAATTTAAGCATTGCTTCCTCTTTCGATATACTAAAATGCTCAAAATTATAAAGGACTAAATCCGCAAACAGCTTTAAAGAATTTTCTTTAAAGACCTCGATACTTCCGCAAAAATGAATTACTATCGATAAAACAATCTGATCCATCAAAATGCTTTCAAGCCTTGAAATCCATTTTAAATTTTCCAATTTGTTATTTTGACGATCTCCATCTATATGATGAACAACATAATCGTCTGTCAGCGGATTTCCGTGAAATGCATAAGCAACTAACCTATGAATGCTCGATCCGGCAAGTTCTAAATATCCGGTTTGTTTATTGGTCCATCCAAAAGTCCATTGGTTATCCAATTTTCTTTTTCTCTTTCCAATTCTATAATGACGAAATATCGCGCCATTATCTCGTATAGAATATTTTTCATTCTTATAGATATAATCTATTTCTTTGCTAAATTTATTGATAAAATTATTCATTATCAAATAATAATATCACAATTTGGCATCAGACTTTTTCTCATAGAATTAAATAAATTATGCGTAATTTCTTCAATTCTGTTATAAAGCAGAATTATTTCAGTCTTTTCTTCATGATTTGCATAACAGATTCTGATGTTTGTATTAGCTCTGATTTTGCCGGCAACATATTTAATTCTCAATTCACTTAATCTGATAAACTCCGCAAAATCCTGATACTCCTGACTACTTGTATCAAGAACTATTTTTTTGGCATTTATGTTTTTTCCTTTCATTACTTTTTCTATTATCTCTTCTTTACTATTTGAAAAATAATAGAGTTTCCAGTAATGCATATTTTTCAATTGCCTTTCGGCCAGTAACATCAATACTTTTGCATTAAATTTTTCCATAGCGTCTATTGATGCATCAAAAACATCAAGCGCACATTTTATCAAAATTCCTACAAAGTCAATCTGACCTTTTGGGAATGAATTTTCAATTTTTATATTACCTTTTTCTAATTCAGAATATAAATCGTATGTATATTTGGCCATCTGAAGATTTTTTGTCTTGGCTTTCATAACATCATTAATTATTGCTCTTTTCATAAAATTCTCCTTCTTTTGTACTAACGTACTTTCTAAAAATTTGTGTCAGCCAACCTAAAAAACTATCCCGATCTCTCAGAATAGTTTTATTTTGGCTTTAATAACCTATTTTTTATTATCTGTTACTGTGAACTTGATAATTAAAACTAATAATGTAAATAATAGAAATACTAATGAAGAGGCCAGAATTGAAAACGAGGCGTCCCATAATAACCATTCTGTTCTTAGATAATCTAATGGTGCGTAGTGACTAAAAAACCACATAGATATCCATAAAATAATCGCTAATAATAAAATTGTCAATAATTTTTTTATAGCTTTTTTCATTATGCTACATCCTTTTCTTTAAATAAAATATTTATATCAACCTTGAAAAAATCCGCAATTGTTTTAAGCTCTGTTGCCAAGAAAGGCGATTTCTCTCGCAGCTTATTGGCAAGAGTATTTTCATTAATTCCCAAAACTTTAGCTAATTCAAATTTCTTAATATTATTTTCAGCCATTAGTCCTTTAATTTTG
>WRBM01000062.1 GCA_009784525.1 Erysipelotrichales bacterium
GCAGGAAAAAAGCTAAGAGCCTTTTTCTTAACTTTCCCTGTTTGAAGTTGATTTTTATCAGCTTCAATTTATTTTAACATGAAAGATTAAGTTTTTAAACTCTTAGCTTTTATTATACGAAAAAGACATTAATATAAACTAATGACTCTTGAATTTTATTATTTAGCTAAACCATAATGAATTTGACTCAACCATTTGCTTCAAACCATATCGTAAATCCACTCCAATGATTTCCTGCTCCGAGTACTACTAATGTTTGACCAGGAATAAGGTTTGCTCTAAAAAATATATGTGAATGAATTTCCATCGCCACTTGAATTAAAGCCACTAGTTTTAGACTAATGACTTTTGTCGCAAAATATCCTTAATTCAAAAACTTTGTTTATTCTATTGTGGCTTAAGATGTTTGCTTAAAATCTGAAGGCAAATGCCTCTCTTTTATTTTAAGTATTTTTTTAGTTCCGCATTTAAAATAAACTGATTGTTTTTATCTTTTAAAAATGGCACAACATCAACAACTGCGTCTAGATTAAGCAGTCCATAAATATGAGGATAATCAGTACTGCCACCATTTTCCCACTTAATTTGAGCTTTAACTTTTGAAGTTTCAATGCATAAAATTACATGTATTTCTAGCTTATCTAAAAACATCCAAGCAACTTTATGCATTGTCTCTATATCAGAACAATGAATAAATCCTACATTTTTAAGGTGCTCTTCACCATAAAATTTTCCATTTTTGTATTTATTCCAGTCACTCTCTTTTAGACAATGTAAAATAATCATTAAAAATCACCTGCTTAGCAGTAATATTTATTATCTTTTAATAAACTCAATTGTATTTTCATAAAACGATATCTTGTTTCACAATATAATAAAGCTACCCAATGGCGCACTCGTTATCAATCAGTTCAACTTCTGATAAATCTTCTTTAGTATAAAACATAACATCTGAATGTGGAATATCGTATTTATCTAAAACCGCTCTGATAAACGACAAAATATTGTTCGCAGACAAATTAGTCTCATAATATATATTAGAGTTTTCAATTTTTCTAGGATTCCTAAGTTCAGTACTATCAAATGTCAGATAAATCCTATATAAAGATAATTTAAATTTTTCTTTTGCCAAATTTTCAAGAATAATTGATTCATATTCATTATAAAGAAAATTAAGCGTTTCTGAAAGCAACTCTTTCCATGATGAGATAGTTATGGTCTCTCCTAGTATAACTAAATTGATAGGCTTAGATCCTGAGTGACTACCTCTATCCAAGAGGCTAAATTTATTCATAGAGTTATCAATCACATAACTATTCTTAATGATGTCGGGAAGCTCAAGTATTTCAACTAAACGCTGTCCTAGTCTTTTTGCCCTTGAGGTTATTGATCCTTCATTCCACATTGAATGACTACGAAATTCTTCATTTAAAATAACAAATTTTGTATTATAATTAATAAAATCCCTCTTTTTAGCATACGACTTATCTGATAGTTCAGAATTAAATCCTGTTAGTGTCAAATTTCCTAGAGTGTGCAGATATTTATCATAAACAAAATCATAATTTTCGCCGATCATCGCCCGCCATTCATCGGTCTTATTTTGTGGCATGATATGCTCTATAGTAATGTTAGTCAAAATTACTTTTTCTTTATAATTACTATTTTCTAATAGTGATAAAATATAAGAAGCTGTTTTTCTGTCTTTATAAATATTTGAATTCATAAGGGAATCAAGTAAAACATTATCCGAAGGAACAGCATCTTTGGTTTTCTTTAAGTTTGCTAAAAACCTATAAATAGATTCTAAATAGTTCTCTTTGTTTTTTGTCTCAAAAATCCTTTTATATAAAGTTAAATACAGTCCACGAAATGAGTTTGTCGGAACACCAGTAATCGCTCTTCTAAGAGTATAATTTAAAAATATTGATAAACTATTTTGCAAACAAATTTTATCAATTACTTCATTTTCATAATCATTGAATAAAGCAAATAAGAAAGGAAATATTGTTGACTGTTTCAAGTCTCTAAATCCGGACAAAATTGGATTAAATATATTTAATGGATTATCTTCACCGACTGACTTAATAAGAACTTCATAGTATCGTGAAAATCTTACAAACTCTTTTAAAATTTCTTCATTTGATATTGATTTACTTTCTATAATTTTCTTAAAAACTGAATAAGCATTATTAATATTTATTGATTCTTGCGTTTTATAATGAAGAAAAGTTATAAAAAAATCTGACATTTTTTCTTTGTCACCGATATTTTTGGCAATTACAGTCCAGTATTTTTCAAACAATTCATCTTGATTTTTATCAGTCATTAAAACATAATTTCTAATTAGGTCTGAAAGTGTTAAATCTTCTCCCGTTGAATTTATTCTCTCAAAAACGACTTGTGGTTCATCTCCGGCTTCTTCTTTTAGAGAGATCATTACAATCTGCAAATATTCTAAACCCTTTAAAATATTTGAAATTTCAATATCTTCATTCAAATGCTCACTAATTAACTTTTTAAAGTATGCATAATTTAAGTAAATGTTGCTGCTTTTATCTATTCCGTCCAAGTCATTTGTCATTAACTTCACAAACTGTACATTGTCTGATTTAATTGGCTTTAACTTCAGTTTGTTCTTTTCATCAATTGAAAAAGTTTTTGCTCCACTAAAATTATATAGAAGTTTCTCTAATTTGTCTTCATTACTTCCATTATCCAAATCATACAAAGCCTTTAACAAAAGATATACAGATGTCATTCTTTGTTGCCCATCAACAATTAAAAAACGCTTAATTGAGTTTTCTTCGTCTTGTTGAACTTGAACAATCGTTCCAAAAAAATGCGTTTTTTCTTTTTTATAAGCTTGAATAACATCCACAAACAACTCTTTACAGTTATCAGATTTCCAATCATAATCTCTTTGATATACTGGTATTTGATATTGTCGTTTATTATCAAACATCAAATCAATTATTTTTTCAGGTTCTGCTTTCATATTATATTCATCCTTTTAAAAATTCTATTGATTAAATTATAACATATATTGACAATATTTTCTTCAGCTATCGTCCGACAACCCAAAATAAAAACTACTGATTAATTAGACATTGCCCGCAAACGAATAAGCGAGTGATAAAACAGGAAGAAAAAACCAAAACTGAAAGCTTAAAAAAGATTTGTACGGCTTTGAATATTAGCATCACATTCTCCTCTTCCAAATGTCGTTCCTGATGTTTGTTCTGCTTCAACTACATAACTAATTTTGTTTTTTGTTTCCATAATAATCTTCTCCTTTTTCGACTTCCCTGAGCCACTAACAACATTATACTGCTAATGGTTTTAAAGTCTAATAATAACACATAAACTAAAAAACAACGAATAGCTCTTTAGGCCATTTGATGCTTTGTTTATATTATTTTATTGGATTACCATGAAAGTCATGTTCCATCAAAATCAACTCTTTATAATAATTTCCGATTCTCAGGACTGATTGTTGTATCAATGAATTCGATTGTGACAGTTTTCTTTTCTGCTCTGCTCCAATCCTTCGTTTCTTACTAAATCATTTGTCGAAATCTTCCTCTGTTGGCATTCATCATATATTTCTATTTTATTTTGAACCTTGCTTGATTGTTAGTTCGAATTTAATACTGGTTGCTTGTTTAGGGTGTTCATAGCTGATGATGCATTCGCCGTAGAGTTTGCTGAAATCAGGATAATGTGTCACTTTAAATCCTGATATTACCGTTTTAGTGAATTCTAGAATCGTTTCTGCTTTTTGTCCGATCGCATAATGTCGGACATTTCTAATAATTTCACGACTCTCTTTTAACTCATAAGCTTATCAGCTTCATAAACTTCTTGTTTTTTGCCCATTTCGTTTCTCCTTTTTAAGCTCGGCTGTTACTAAAACAATACCGCAAAAAATTTATAAGTCAATTAATATCGCATTAATTAAAGGTCTGTGGCAAAAACCAGTCTAGCATAACCCAGAATGCATATTTGGAGTGCGTGGATTTGCCCGAAGTGGGCAGGTTTTGGCATTGGGGGATTGCGGTTGGGCAAAGCTTTTTGCGTTCCCCCTTTGCCTTTTGTCCTTGATTACTTCGCCGCATATTTAGATTGTATAAGTCATCAATATTTTCGTTTTGCTGAGAGCATACAATTTTTAATTTTTTATAATTTTATGCAGAAATTCTGTTGTGTTTCAAACAGTCAAATTTTGATTCAGTTTTTATATTGGCTTTTGGCTTAACTGTCACATTTTTTGCGCCTTTATAGTAAGTTCTGAAACTGTATAGGGGTGCAATTTAGCGATAAAATCATACCATTTTGAGTCAAAAAAAGGGACTCCAACAGGAATCCAGTTTTTCAAAAAAGTGAGGCAGCGTATTTCAGAAGTAAGGCTTTCGGTGGATGGAAATCGTAAAAAAATGAACAGCCCGGGGTGTTCACTTATATTTGCTTATTATTTTTTATTTGTCTTAGTCGAATGAGTTTTATTCTCAAGCAGTTCATAGGTTTTAATAATCGTATCAAGAAAATCTTTTTCAGCTTGAGTTAATTCATCGACTGTTTTTAGAATATACTTGTCATATTCATTAGATGCAATTTTAGTTGCTTCTTCATGTGATACGCTTCCTGCCGTACTTAGTGTCGATTTCTCTCGATAAACAATAAATCTTTCTAACTCTTTAACCCAATCACTCATATACATTGGTTTTTTCTCACGTGCTTTTGCCTCTGCAATATCTAAATACGCCGATACCATTAAGTTCAAATCAATTATCTCATCTTCTGAAAGATAGTTTTTAGCAATCACAATTTCACTCCTAATTGGTCTTAATCCTTTGAATGCTTGAAGACCCATGAAAGGCGACTCGGCATTCGCTCTAGATGCTATTAACTCTGCGGCTGTTTGATTCGTATGAGCAAACAATAATTTGTTTTGCATTACCTTAAAGAATTCAATTGCGACTTTTGATTTTGAATCATAGTCAATACTAGTTGCGAATAAATCTAGAACCTGACGGTAAAATACTTTTTCACTTGAACGGATATCTCTGATTCGATCAAGTAACTCCTTGAAGTAAGTTCCACCGCCTGCATTTTTTAAAAGTTCATCATTCATCGCAAATCCTTTTTTCATATATTCGGTCAAAATGCTTGATGCCCATGTTCTGAATTGGATTCCACGATGTGATTTCACTCGATATCCTACCGCTAATATCATCTGTAGATTATATAGTTGAGTTGGCCTCTGTCGACTAAAGTCGGAAATCCCGACTTTAGTCATTACTTCTGATTCAATTAACTCACCATCACTTAAAATACTTTTAATATGTCCATTGATTGTTGTTCTACTTTTTTGAAATAATTCTCCTATTTGCGATTGCGTAAGCCAAATTGTATCACCATCAAATTCAACCTCTATTTTAGTTGTTCCATCCTCTGTCTCATACATTAAAATATCATTTTTATCTTTTGATATTGACACAATAATCGCTCCCTTTGTACTTGTTTATGATGCAAGTATTATATCATTTTTTCATAGTCTTTTCCATACAAATCATACACATACTTATAATTTTAATCTTATCGAATTTGTCATAATTAAAATGGTTTTAACTGTCCATTATGATCGACCTCAATTATGTTGACCATTTATTGTTCTATTTACTCTTATCGCATCTGCTTGATGTTGTAATATTTCTGGTTTCATAATCTTTAGGTGTCATAATAATATATTTTATGGTTTTATCAAGTTATTCTATTGTTTCATTATTTAATTTTTTATTTATCTATCACGATGAGAAAACGTTACCATCAAATCATCTCTTATTCTTGTTATCTCAATAATTGCTCTTCGACTTTGGGCTAAATCAATAACAGTACCTATTCGCCTTGCAGTCACAAATTGTATATTTAATGTATTTTCTGAATATTCTATACTTCTTACTACATATTCTGTTATATCTCTAGGTCTTCCCCAAAAACTAATAAATATAAGTTGATGGTATACAAAGAATTCATCACAATATTCAACAAATACATCATCATTCGGTTGCCTAGAAACTTCATTATACCACTCTATCATTTCTGTTCTGTTATTTATAAGTCTCGTGCTTGAATTAGGAATAAAGATGCCTCTATTTTGATGTGCCACAAAATTACTATCCTCTAATCCTTTAATTATACCAGTGTTAGAATCTTGTGAAGTACATGCCACCATTACTACAATTAAAAATATTGCTGCTACTATTACTATGATTTTGCCAGTAATTTGCTTCATGCTGATACATCTCCCTAATTATATTTTCAAAAACTTGAAACAGAAATCTGTAAGCGAGAAAAATTTCGAACCTAGCCAAAAGAAAAAGGCCAACCTATATAAGATCAAGCCTAACTTTAAAAAAACCAAACCTTAAGCTAGGACTTTTAATTTTTCCGGTAGTTTATTAGAA
>WRBM01000063.1 GCA_009784525.1 Erysipelotrichales bacterium
ACATTGGGATGCGATTAAAAAATATCCAAGATTATGTTAATTTTTTTGTTTATAAATATAACTTTATTTCTTCTAAATCACCACAAAATATGCGTGAAGAGATAAATGTCAATAATGAGTTGATTGAAGATTTGTATAAAAGATTCAAAGCATCATCGAAAAAAATAAGCTATAAATCTTTTTCGAATAACGAAGGAATCACAGATATTTTAGCGAAAAAAGAATGAGCTATCAACTTTTATCACCTAAGGTCAGTTAAAATTTTATTCATATCCTTCTACTTGATTAATATTATATCAAAAAATCGACACAAAACAAGAAAAAAGCAAGATTTTCCAAAAATGGATTCTTGCTTCTCTTTCGTATTCTTTTACATTTTTCTTATTGCTTCAAGCATCTGAAGCTTTTTTCTGGCTTTTTCATTTAACTTTTTAAAAGCTTTCAATTTTTCAAGCTCTTGATTATAATAATTACAAAAATCTTCTGATTGCTCTTTCAATAAATAAGGTCCAAAAAATATCTGTTCAGCCGATAGTTTTTCCTGACCATGCTCAACAACAATTATTTCATAATAGTGCTTATCTAAAACAATTTCTTCAGCGATAATCCGAAAATGATTCTGATTGATAAACTCTCTTAGAAGCGCATTATCTTTATGCGAAGAAAGAATAATTCTCTTAGCATTTTGAAACTTTACTAAATCATTTGAAATAATTGCTTTAATCGTTTCTGTACCCATACCCGCTATCACAAAACATTCAGCTTGCTTATGAAAATTCTTAAGACCATCCGAAAGCTGAAACTCTACTTGCGCAGAAAGATTTAAAACTTTTATATTATTTTTGGCCGCTTTAAGTGGTTCTTCCTTTACATCAAGAAGATAAGCTTTTTCAACGAAATTATTTTTTAAAGCATAGGCTGCTAATAAACCATGATCACAACCGATATCTACTAAACTTTCAAAACCATCAATATATTTAGCAATAGCCTTTAATCGTTTGGAGACAATCACTGATTTTTGCCGAGAAAGTCTTTTAATTTCTTACTACGAGACGGATGTTTTAATTTCCTTAAAGCCTTAGCTTCAATCTGTCTGATTCTTTCTCTGGTAACGTTAAACTTTAATCCAACTTCTTCTAAAGTACTTTGCCTGCCATCAGTTAAACCAAAACGCATTCTTAAAACTTTTTCTTCTCTTTCTGATAAAGTAGCTAAGATATCATTTAACTCTCTTCTAAGCATCTCTTTAGTCGTAAAATCAAAAGGACTCAAGGCATTAGGGTCACTAATAAAATCACCAAGCGACGAATCTTCTTCTTCACCAACAGGCGACTCAAGACTAATTGGCTCCTGTGCAATCTTTTTAATGGCCTGAACCTTTTCAGCGCTGATATTCATTCTCGCCGCAACTTCATCTATACTTGGTTCACGACTTAATTCCTGAACTAATTGGCGCTGAATTCTAACAAGTTTATTAATCGTTTCGACCATATCAACTGGAATTCTGATTGTTCTTGCTTGATCAGCAACGGCTCTAGTGATTGCTTGACGAATCCACCATGTTGCATATGTGGAAAATTTAAAACCTTTATCGTGATCGAACTTATCAACAGCTTTAATTAATCCCATATTTCCTTCTTGAATTAAATCCAAAAACTGCATGCCTCTGCCAACATACTTTTTCGCAATTGAAACAACAAGTCTAAGATTGGCATTAATCAGTTTGTTCTTACCAATCCGATATTTGTCAGCTGCTTCTTCAAGCACTAAAACATCATCAGGGGTTAAAGAAATCTTACCTTCCTGATATTCTTCAAGTCGGGCAAAAGCCATTTTGCCAAGAAAAACATTATGAGTATGTTCTTCCTCTTCATCGATATGCAATAAAGGAATATTTCCAATTTCCTTTAAATACATTCTTACAGGATCATCAACTTTAATAATTTTAGCTAAGTGGTCTAAATTATCATAGTCAAATGTATCAATATCTTCAATTACGTTTTTAAGACTAACCTCATCTGGTTCATCTTCTAGTTCAAGGTTATCTTCAGCATCATCAAGTGGATTCAAAAGATGGAGCTTAGCATCTTCTTCTGTAAATAATCTGATATTCAAAGCTTCTAAGTCTCTAATCAGATTCTCATATTCATTTGAACCTTCTTCATAATATTTATCTAACTCTGAATAAAGGACATATTTATTCGTTCCCGATTTACTGACTAATTCCCGCAAAATATTTTCGTATGTCATAGATACTCTCCTTTTTCTTGTATAAAGCTTAATTTTTCCTGATAATCCTCAATAGATGCTAGTTCATCGAGAATTTTCCGTCTTTGTCTTTTTCTAATATATAAATTTATCTTTTCCAGACAGTCATCACGTTCTGTTTCTTGATATTCACCGATATAATTCATTAAATTTTTTCGGTAATATTCTTCACTGTTAACTGAGAAGTCCATGGAAAGAATTTGAATGTCCATGCGATCATAACGCTTATAATAATCATCAATCGCAGAACGAATTTCAAAGGCTGCTTCGTCAAAGGCAATATTTCCTAACTTTTCTTCGATATATTTGGCCTGTTTACGATCATTTAACATATGGCTAATTAAAATGCGCTCGGCCCATAGTTCACCAGAAGGAGCTTGGTTAGCATTTTTTTTCGCCTCAGTTTTTTTTGTTCTTTGCATGCCATAAACTTCGATAAAATCTCTTTCGACAGTTATTAACTGCAAATCAAGATCTTTAGAAAGCCGATGAAAGTATTTTTCCCGCAAAGTGTTAGATAAATTCCTAATTAAACGAAAAATTGTATCTTTAAAGACTTCTGCCTCAGCCATACTCTTTAAATTAGTCACACTTTTATAATAATCATAAAAAAATTCATGACTTTTCTGGCGGTTCGTATCAAAATAATCAGAAAACGCCTGTACTCCATATTTTTGGACATAATCATCTGGATCTGTGGCTTTTGGCATACTAACAACAGAAACAATCAAACCGACCGCCTCTAAAACAGAGATAGCCTTTAAAGTTGCTTTAATTCCCGCATTATCACCGTCAAAACAAACAATTACCTCAGGAGCATACTTTTTTATCAGTTTAGCTTGAATCTCTGTTAACGCCGTTCCCATTGAACAGACTGCTTCTTTTAAGTCAGCTTTATCAGAGGCAATTACATCTAAAAAGCCTTCATAAAGAATTACCCGGTTATTTTTTCGAATCGCCGCTAAAGCATTGTTTAAATTATAGAGAAGCGACCCCTTCTTAAATAAAGGCCCTTCCATCGAATTAATATATTTGGCAATATGGTCGCTATTATAAATCCGACCGGAAAAACCAATGGTATTTCCTTCTTCATCAATAACCGGAAAAATTATTCTTTTTGTAAAAGCATCAAAATAACCATGTTCACCAGAATGAATCAAACCAAGCTCAAGCATAGTAATTTCTGAGACGTTCTGATCCTTTAAAGTTTTATAAAGTAAATCTGTTTCAAAAGGCGCTAAACCGATTTGAAACTTTTTTATTATCTCTTCATCAAGACCACGTTCTTTTAAATAGCTAAGAGCTTCAAGCCCGCTTTGTGTAGAAAATAACGAATGTTTATAAAAATCACGAGCAAGATTATTGATTGTGATTAAATTCTGTTCCTGGGGCTGATATTTTGGCACAGTTTTGATTTTCAAGTCAATACCTAATGGTAAGGCTAACTTTTGACAAGCTTTTTCATAACTGATGTTTTCAATTTTCTGTAAAAAAGTTATCGCATTACCACCAACGCCACAACCCATACACTTACAAATCTTTTTTTCAGGCGAAACTTTAAAAGATGGTGTTTTTTCCGCATGAAAAGGACAAAGCCCAGCATACTCACGGCCAGCCTTTTCCAATTTAACATATTCCCCGACTAAAGCTACAATATCCGTATTAGCTATAATCTGATTTTTAATATTTTCATCAATCAATCTGATTACCTCATTTTTGATTTATAAAACTATCCTCGAGAGAATAAAATCCTTAAGTTCATCTACTTTGATGACCTCTTGTTTCATCGAATCTCTGAATCTAATTGTTACAGTATTATTACTAAGTGTTTCATCATCAACAGTTATACAAAATGGTGTACCGATACTATCGGCTCTTCTATATCTTTTACCGATTGTGGCTGATTCATCATAACTTGTCATAAAACATTTACTTAATTCATTATAAATCTCATCAGCTTTTTCCGCATGCCGTTTTTTTATTAAAGGCAAAACAGCGGCTTTATAAGGAGCTAAAAACGGATGCAATTTCAAAACTTCACGCTCATCTACTTCTGTTTTTTCAACAGTTAAGCTATTATAAAGTATAGCCAAAAATAATCTTTCTACACCTACCGATGGTTCAATAACGTAGGGAATATATTTCTCATTAGTTTCCGAATCCAGATATTCCATATTTTCTTTACTGTGTGTCATATGGGCCTTAAGATCAAAATCAGTTCTAGAGGCAATACCCCAAAGCTCACCGTAACCAAATGGAAACAATACCTCGATATCGGTTGTAGCATTTGAATAATGACTTAATTCTTCTTTTTCATGATCACGGATTTTTAAAGTCTCTTTATTTAAGCCAAGACTAGCTAAAAAGTCAATACAATACTTTTTCCAATAAGCAAACCATTCCATTTCTGTGCCGGGTTTACAAAAGAACTCTAACTCCATTTGTTCAAACTCTCTCGTCCGAAAAATAAAATTTCCTGGTGTGATTTCATTACGGAAAGATTTTCCGGTCTGACAAACACCAAAAGGAATTTTTTTGCGCATACTACGCTGAATGTTCTTGAAATTAACAAAAATTCCCTGAGCTGTTTCTGGGCGCAAATAAATAACATTTTTTTCATTTTCTACTGGTCCTTGAACAGTTTTAAACATCATATTAAATTTACGAACTTCCGTAAAGTTTGTTTTACCACAATTTGGACACTTAATTTTTTTATCAACAAGATAATCAAAAAGTTCTTTATCTGAAAAAGCCGCAGCGTTAACTTTGCCTTTTGAAGCTTCTTCAATCAGCTGATCGGCTCGATGGCGCGTATTGCAGGCGCGACAATCAGTTAAAGGATCAGTAAAGGTTTGAACATGTCCGCTTGCAACCCAAGTTTCTCTGTTCATCAATATTCCGGCATCTAACCCGATATTATAGCGATTTTCCTGAACAAATTTCAGCCACCAAGCTTTTTTGATATTATTTTTCAACTCGACTCCTAAAGGTCCATAATCGAAACTGTTAGCTAGTCCGCCATATATTTCGCTACCATTAAAGACAAAGCCGTTAATTTTGGCGTAATTTGCTAATTCTTCCAAAGAAAACTTTTTCATAATTCATCCCTTTTTCTAAAAATCCCGACATTAATCTAGTATAACATTATATTATATATTCATACAATTGTAAAGAGTTTTCGCACGCGAAGGGCAAAAATTAACAAAAATCTTGGATTTTAGCCCCAAAAAAATAAAAAAACGAATAAATTGAATATTCGCCATTTCTCTTTAATCTTTGCGGATATTAGTCGTTACTTTGTTAATAAAATTTGCATGTCTTTGATAATAAGAGCTGATAAATTGCCTAATTTCTTGGCGAACATTAGAACTTAAACTTAAGTCTTTCAATAGTTCTAGCTTGCTATAATAGAGTTCTTTTATAGCTAAGGCAACTTCAGAATCAAAAGTCTGACTGCCTTTATGAAGATGACAAATAAATCCGCCCTTATCAACATCGATTGCTGCTATTTCCAAATTCCCGCAACAAACACAATTTGTTAATTCTGGCTTAAGGCCTAAAAAGAATAAAAATTTTATTTCAAAAGCAAAACTAATGATTTCCGCATCTTGGTAATTATCAATTAGCTTTAAAGAAGCCTGAAAAAGGCGGTAAAGAAGGGGAAAATCAACTTCTGGACTAGCCAAATAAAGATAAGCGGAAATGTTTTCGGCGAAAAAGTATTTTAAGTAATCATTTCTTATTCCGGAAAAATCAAAAAGCAAATCCCCGTCAGTTAAGACTGGAAGATCTGCCTCTTTAGCCTGATATTCAATTTCTGTAAATGAATTAGTTAAGAACAGGGTCCGACCAGTTAACTTTTTGGCACCACGAACAATAACTGAACGGATCCCTGATTCTGTGATCAGGTAAATGATCTTTGATGTTTCCTTGAAATCTATGCTTCTAAGAATTATTCCTTTATTTTTTGCCATCCTTTTTTTTCAAACTCTCGCAGTAATTCAGATAATCTGAGATTTTTCCGGTTTTGCAAAAGATTTCCCAATAGTCTTTAGTTGTCATAAA
>WRBM01000064.1 GCA_009784525.1 Erysipelotrichales bacterium
TTCTTACATTAGCCCTTGCGATTTGGAAGAAATGTTGTATAATATTCATGAGGCTGGAAGTTTCAATCTTTATACGATTGGAAATCCAATATATTTTCCGCAAGCCTGGCATAACATTAACAACAGCTACCCAGTAGCTTTTGACCCAGAAGAACTTCCTAGCAGAAACTGGAGAAGAGTATGGGTTAGTTTAGGAACACTTGCGCTTCTTTATGGGGTTACAGCTCTTTCAAAAGGAACATTACTTCCATTTACTGCACCAAAAAAGAAGGGCGCAAAGGCTGCATTATTCGGTGCTTGGTCAACTACCAAACCAGGTACGGTTGCGCTAGGGGCTAGTAGATCAGTAATCGCAAGAGGCGTAGGAGACTTTTCTGAATTTATAATTACCAGAGAAAATCCATATAAAACACTTGAGGACGCGTTTTGGGGCTATGGTATATCAATAGTTACAGGTGGATTAACTGGTGGAATGCCATCAGAAAAATGGTATACAACAGCTGCCAATATAGTTGCACAACCATTAATAAGTGAAGCTGTCTCTTGGAGACGAACTGGTAATTTTGATTGGGATAGCTTAGCTTTTAATATGATTGCTCGAAGTTTAACAAGAGATATGAGTCCATTAGAACACGGATTATTTAGAGGAGGAAGCAGAGGTGTCAGAAAAAGAAATATTTAATGAGGGTAAAAAACGCTTAGCAAAAAAGTTTTATTATCAGTATTTAGTTTACTTAGCACTAGTATTATTAATAGTCGGAATAATAACTACGCCAATTATTAATGGTATAAAAACGAATGATATTGATATCCCGGTATTCTTACTGTGGTTAGTGCTTCTCTTTCTTTCTTTCTTATAGGTATAATTTTAAAAGGACGCGCAAAACTTAAAAGAAACGAAATCAAAACTATTACAGGAAAAGTAGTAGAATTTAAGAGAGAAGGCAATGCGGACGGAACAGTGTGGCATCTTCCTGTTGTTAAAACACCTAATGGCAAGAAAATTACAATTGGTGTTGATGCAAATGAAGACAATGTTAAACTAGATCATAAATATAGATTTTTAACTATGCTAGGAACAACTGTAAAACTTGATAAACTCCCAACTGAAGAACTGAAAGAAGAATCTTCAAATTAAATTTTTAAAATTGTGTGTATAAGAACGTCATTCAGAAATGTTTGACGTTTTTTCATTAGCCCTTGCGATTTGGAATAATTTAATGTAAACACATCTTTGCCGCTTAAATAGCGGCTTTTTCTTTTAGGCTTACAAAAATCGAGGAAATATGCTAAAATATTATTAACAAAAAAAGAAGGTGTAAACTTGGAAGACAAAAAAGAAGTTCAAGATATAAAGAAAGAGCGGAAAACATTAGCAGTTTTTGGATACACATCCTTAATTATAGCTTGCATTTTTCTTGGTATAGTTTTTACTATAGCTATGATTTTAGCTCTAATAGCTTTCTTTACCGCAGTAGATCCAACAATAATTACTTTTATTGTTTCCGCGGCTTTGGCAGCTACAATCTACATTCTAACAAAGCGATATGAATATAAGTTATTTAATGCTAAAGAAACAAGAGAAAATAAACTTGAAATATTTCAAGAATATGGTAAATTTTTATTAGAGCAACGATTACAATCCGTTTTTAATCAAAAAGAATTACAAGATTATCATATCAAGCTTCTATTTATAGTTTCGAATTCATCAATAACCAAAATGAATGAACTTGTTCGTGCACTTCGGAAAAACAAGCAAAAGAAGGTTGAAGGTTGTATAAAAAAATAATCAAAAGTTTAAGAAAAGAATTGGGATATAATGATAAAATATTAAATATATGGGCAATTGATAATCTGTTCTTTGACTCAAAAAATGAAGGTATTGAGAATCATTCAGATAGTAAATTATGAAAGAAGTGTATTATAAATGAGTACAATAATTCTTTTAGGAAATGGCTTTGATCTTAAAAGCGGGTTAATTTCATCTTATAAAAGTTTTTTTGATTGGTATAGCAATCGTTATAATACTGATTTTAGATATTGGCACCATTTATCAAAATCAAACGGCCTTCCATTAACTATTAAATTAGACGAAAAAACTACAGTATGGAATTATTATTTTATTACTCAGCAAATTAATCTAAATCAAAATTGGTCTGATATTGAAAAAGAGATACTAGAATCAATGAATTCTTTTTGGGTGGAAACTCTCGATTTAATAAATGTAATTAATAATAATTCCTTTTCAAAAACACCCTCTCCGGCTCATAATAATTTAAAATTAGCAAATGAAATAATTGACAAATATTTTCCTCATATTAAAAATAGATTCTTTTCAACCTTGCCTCTTGAATATAGGAGAAGTCTTGAAGGATCAGATAAGATTTCTACCACAGAATTTTTCGAAATTTTGCTTATTGAACTAAAATTATTTGAAAATCAATTTGGTCAATTCATAAAAGATTGTATTGAGATATGTCCTGAATACTTAGAAAATCAAAAAAAATTGCTTATAAGAATATTAGATAAAACTACAAAAAATGGAATTGGTGATACCAAAATTTTAACATTTAATTACACATCTTTGCCAAGTCAGGCACTAAACCTTCATGGAAAAGTTGAAGACCAACCAATATTTGGAATTAATGAATCCAGCAACTCTAACAAAGATTTAGTAGTTTTTACCAAACGTTATCGGCGCGAAGAATCCAATTTGAATATGATTGGTGAATTTATTGAATCTGACGAAGATCATTCGATTATCTTTTATGGGTGCTCTTTAAATGACATGGATTACGATTATTATGAAACGGTTTTGAATTGGAATCAAAACAAAAAGATTTATTTCTGCTATTCAAATTATGATAATTCAGATAGGAAGATGGAACAAGTTCGACTGGCAAAAAAGCTAATTGATAAGGCAAGAAATAATAAATTTAATATCATGAGAGAACGAAATCAAATCCAATTTATTGAAATTTAAAATATTTTTATTGACACGCATTTAAAAATAATATATAATTAAATTAGCTTGATATTGAAGATTTCTAATATAGATAGCTATTAAACACACATCTCGACTTATCTACCGATAACAGAGCAGGGTACTATATTTGATAAAACAAATATAACCTTATTTAATTCATACATAAGACAAGTGTATGCTCTTTCGGTAATTATCGAAGGAGCATTTTTATTTTTAAAAGGGGGATTTTAAGTAATGAATGCAAGTGATTGGTGGGTCAATTCTTTTGGATATGCCTTAGAAGCAAAAGATTATACTGGGCAATTAATAAAAAAGGCTGCTTTTGATCAAAAAGGATCTAATTATGGATGGATATTAGAATATATCTTACCTTTAGATAAGGGTGGGACTAAATCATCTGATAACATTTGGATTGTAAGTAATAGAGCACACAACTTACGTGATGGAAGAGTTACTTACACGATTGATAATATAATGTATCAAGTTCAAAAAGATGGGAAAGGAGGACATGCCGTGTATAAAAAAGGAAATACAAAAATTAGTTTTTGGGAAAAAGAATTTGGTGATGCAACTGTTGCAGAAGATTTTACTGGAAGAGAAATTCATAAAGGTGCCTATGGTCAAGAAGGCTCACGATTCGGTTGGGATACTGATCATATTATGCCTTTATCTAGAGGCGGTACAAATGCAGAATCCAATAAACAAATAGTTCACATTGATACAAATGATGAAAAAGGCGATAAAACTACGTTTGTATCTAATGATGGTTGTCAATACCAAGTAAGAAAAACATCAAATACTGATGAAGATTATTGGGCTAATGGTTATGATTATTCTGATAAAAAATATTGTATGGTAGAAATTTATTAAGGAGGAAGTGATTTTACATGTCTGAAAATAAAAATATCGTAGTATTGATTGATAAAGATAATTTTGCTCTTAAGTACTATAAAATACTAAAGGATATATTAGAAAAAGATGAAGGAGATATAGTAATTGCACGTGCCTATGGTCAATTTACTCCTGAAGAACAATCATTATGCAATGAATTAGGAATCAATCCAATACTACAAGTAGCATATTCTAAGGGTAAAAATGCTACAGATATGGGTATGACGATTTCAGCGATGAAATTTCTGCAAGAAAACTATGATTGCTTTTGTTTAGCAACAAGCGATTCTGACTTCACACCATTAGCAATCGAAATAAGAGAAAATAAAAAGCGATTAATTGGTGCTGGTAATGCCAATGCATCACAAACTTTTAAAGCAAGATGCCACACTTTTATTAACGTGGATGAAATTTTTGATAATCAAGAAACAGAAATAAAGTCAATTTCTGTAGAAAAGAAAAAAATAAAGGCACTAGTAGCAATCGTAGATGAAATTATAGATTCTAAATGTGACGAAAATGGATATTTATTATTTTCAAATTTGATAGAGCTACTTTTAAAGAAAAAAGTTGATTATAATCCTAGAAATTATGGGGCAACAAATGGACAACAATCTACTTTTTTTAAACAATACTTGTCTGAGTATTATACACTTGAATTAAAAAAGAGTACTTATTTCATTAAAAAAACAAAAAGATAATTTGGATTAACATATTTTTTTGTCTTTATGTAAAGATGTCTTTACATCTTTGCGTAAACTATTATCAAATTGCTATCATGCTAGCACGATAGATAACTTTGTTCACACAATTTTTTAGATTAGGTAAAAATATTGGCAAAAGTTATATTTTCATTGCTAAATATGCAAACAAAAAGATTACTTGCTAAATAGCAAAAAATGCTTTGTATGATTATGCTTTGTCGCACGAAATGAATTGATTTTTATCGTGAAATAATATATAATATACATTGAAGAGAGTACTAGATTACGTATGTGGCTGCGCTTCTTGGCTTATGATTCCTTTTTTGGTTTAACCAAGAAAGGAGGTGACGCCAAGTGGAATATTTATTTTTGATTGTTTATATAACAAGATGTATTATTGATGTAACTAAAATCATTATGCAACTGAAAAAAGACAAACAAAAAGTAGCTACAGAATCCCGCCAGATTGATTAGCTACTAAGTTTATTAAGATGCCGAGAAGCGTAATGCCTATAAAGGCGTCTATTATTCTCTTCGCTTATATTATATGCTATTTTTACAAAAATATCAAGTAAAAAGTTGTGTAGATATAATTTATTGTTAAATTTTCAGTGAATATTAATTTAAAAACGGCTCTATAAGAAAAATTTAATGAATTAGAAATGGAGTAAACAAAATGACAAAAGAAGAACTCAATAAAACAATGTTAGAACTTTGGGATATTAATAAAGCTTTAAGTAAATATCATAGCGGCAAAGAACGTGCCTTTATCCGAAAACAGTTCGATGAATATATTAATAAAATTCTTGATACTATATTTTTATCAAGTACTGAAGCAGAAGATTTATTAAAAGAAGCACGTATTTCAATGCAGGATTCAATCGTTCAATTTTTAAAGGTCGCAACAAAAGAAGAGTTTACTTTGGATAGCTTAAGTATTTATCATGATGTTAAAATCGCTTAGAAAACTTGATTTTACTTAAAAATCATTGTATAATAAATATACTGTTTTACATTGGAAGTGATAAATTGACTATATCTAGGGAAGAAGTCAGCGCCATTATGATGATTGAAAAGATTCCGTATTTTTCTGCTGTTTTAGTGATTGCCGAAGAAAAATCAAAGTCCTATATTAGCTCAGAAGAAATTGCAAAAAGTCTTGGAATTACTAAAAGAGCACTTAGAAACTATCAAAGAAAAATAACCACGCCAACAAGATCAGATCCTCGAGTAAAAGGATTACAACGATTTCTCGATGCCTATAAAATATCATCCTATCCAGATGTTTCTGAAATAACAAGTTTGCCAATATCAGAAGCAATTATTATAATCGAAAGCATTTATAAATTTACTTCTTTAACTGCTGAATTTTATTGTCTCCTTCGATATAATAATTTAACATATAAAGATGCCGGAGATGTTCTTGGCATGGAAAAAGCCGCAGTTTCCTATCGCATTAAAAATAATAAAATTGAAA
>WRBM01000065.1 GCA_009784525.1 Erysipelotrichales bacterium
AGCTTTAAATGCTTTAATAGCTTCGTTACCAACTTTAGCTGATACAGCGACAGAAAGATTTGTCAGATTTAATATTGTTAGTCAAGTAACAGATTTAAATGTCACAACGATTACATTCTTAGCGGAGTTTGAACCAATTTCTGGTGATGAACATCGATATAATGTAGTGTTTATTTCTCATAGTATCTTAAATCAAACAGGAATCACACAGGATGAACTTAATGCTTTATTAGAATCAAAACCAACTTTAACTGATACAGCAACGCAAAGATTCCTGAATTGGCGATTAGTAAGCAGAACTACAACAAGTGATATAACAACATTAACTTTTGAAGCAGTTTGGGAGACAATTCAAATTACTTCTTACACAGTGATTTTCTATGATTCATATACTGATCATAGTTCAACAATAACTGTAGATAATTTGGAGGAGTTAGTCAAGCCAACTCTTGAGCGTGATGGTTATAATTTCTTAGGATGGAATATTAATATCGATGAAACTGGAGAGGGTATAATTACTTTTAATGCGGCATGGGCACCAATTTATGCAACAAACGGACTTCCGTGGCCATTAATTATTAGCTTGATTTCAGCGCTATGGTTAGCAGCTGTAATTTTCTTGATAGTTCGTCTTAAAATCAGAAGATTCGGAAAATAATTTAATTAATAAAAGAATCGTGGATTTGGTTGATACCATTTCTACGATTTTTTGATATAATATTATGGTGCAATAATAATTTGTTTATCTTGTAGGTACACGTTTTAATTTAGGAGGTTATGATGATTGCTAAAAAGAATTTACATAAATTTGAAGATAAAAGTCGCATTTTACTTCAAGCAAAAGAATATATCTGTTTAAGTCCGCATGCGAATCTAAAATACTATATTTCTAATTATAGTATTACTTTTCCAGAGAAAGATACTTTTACTAATAATTATACAGTTATACCGTGCGGCTGTTCAACAATTAATATTGAATTTAAAGGTAATGACTTAATTGCTAGCCTTGATGGCCCTTCTACAAAGCCTTATATTATGGAGTCTCTAGATGATCAGGTGCTAATGTTAGTTACTATTGAATTTAAGCCGGCAGGTCTTTATATTTTTACTGGAATAGATCAAAGTCAACTAGCCGATCAGACAATAGATTTTGAAAAAGTTAATCCTACGCTAAATAAGTTAATTATAGATATTGTTAGGAATACGCAAAGCATTAAAGAAATCATAGAAGGCTTTGATAACTTGTTAATGCAAAATATCTGCGCGATTTATCATCCGCTGTTAAAATCTATTCTAAAGAAGATTTTTGGTAACTCAGGAAATACATCAGTTAAGAATTTAGCCGAAGAAATCCATTACAGTGAAAGACAACTAAACAGAATTTTCCAACAATATGTAGGTGTAAGTGCCAAAGCTTTTCTACGATTAGTTAGAATTAATCAGGCGTTTAAATTATTAAAGAAACCATATAATAGCTTAACTTTTGTTTCTGATTTTACTGGTTTTCATGATTTATCGCACTTTATCCGTGATTTTAAATTAGTTTCTGGAGTCACACCTCAGGAATATCAAAACAACATGTCCGCTTTTTACAACAATATAACTAAATTCTAAGGTATAATAGACTCATATAAAATATATAGGAGAAGAAAAATGAATAAAATAATTTTAGAAAAAGCTAATAAATTTATTAAGGCTAGTTCAGATGCCAGTTTTAGTGTTATCGATGAAAGTGGTTATCCTTCAGCCTCAGCAATTTGGTTAATTAATCAAAATGATATTAAGGAAGTTTATTTCTCAACTATTGTAGGCTCGAATAAATATAATCGCCTTCAAAAAAATAAACAAGCGAGCATTTGTGCATATAACGAAGCTAATAACTTAACACTTGTTGGTGAGGCGGCAATTCTTACTGATCAGGAATCTAAAACCAAACACTGGCAAGAGAATTTTATTTATATCTATCCAGAAGGACCAACTGACCCGACTTACTGTATCATAAAATTTACTACAAAAAGAGTTTCACTTCATATTGAACATGAAGGTGCGGAATTCTTAATATAATTTAAATTTGCTCTAAAATACGAAAATTTCCAGTGAAGGATTTTCGTATTTTTCTTTTACCTGTAATTTTTGCATTGAAAAAAGAGATTACTTCTGTTATAATATATGGATTATGAAAGGATATTCTTATGGAAAATATTGACGTTTTCTCTTTAAAGCGCATCTCTGTAGTTGGTATGGCTGGTAGCGGAAAAAGCACACTGGCCATGAAGTTAGGTGCCTTACTTAAATTGCCTGTTCATCATTTGGATTGTTACTATTGGAAAGAAAATTGGGTTACATCAGAAGATGAAGAATTTTTTGAACGGATAAAAGTTGTAGCTGAAAATGATAAATGGATTATTGAAGGTAATTATCGAGGCACGATGGTAGATCGTTTTGAGCGCTCTGACTTGATCATTTTTTTGGATTACGACTTTGATTTTTGTATTCAAAGCGTTAAAGATCGAAGACTTCAAAAAGAAAGAATCGGTTTGCCCGATTATCTAGAAGATGATGAAAAGGCCTTTAAAGAATTTATTGATTATTTATACAATGAATTTCCAGAAAAAATGGAAACATTGATCAGACCGCTTATTAAACAATATAAGCATAAATTGTTAGTTTTTAAAAATAGAGAAGAACTTAAGGCATATTTAGCGCCTTTAGCAATTAAAATTAAATAGGTGTTGACAATTATATTTTTGTGTGATATAATTTTGTCAATTCATTTTCTAACAAATTGAATTTGAAGATAATTTAATACCATAAGCGTTGAAGAGAAGAGTAAGTTAAGAAGTGCTTTAAAGAGAAATCCACACAAGGTGAAAGTGGATAAGCAGGAATTTACTGAAGATGGTCTTGGAGCTTCCGCACCGACTAAATTATTATAGGCTGCGGCAGGTTCGCCTGTTATAGCGATATTCTGTCATTGGCAGATAATAAGCTAGAAGATTGAAAATTCTTTTAGGAATCAAGGTGGTACCACGAGTTAATTCGTCCTTAGAAACAGTTATTGTTTTTAAGGCTTTTTTTATTTAGAAAGGACAGTTATGGAAAAAATTATTGAAATAAAAAATCTCAGTAAAACCTATATTAGCCGTTATGGCTCAGTTGAGGCTTTAAGAAATATTGATTTATCAATTTCCAAGGGCGAAATATTCGGTATTATTGGTTTAAGCGGAGCTGGTAAAAGTACTCTAGTGCGTTGTATCAATTTGCTAGAAAAACCAAGCGAAGGCACAATTCATTTAAAAGGCGCAGATATTAGTGCTTATCAAAAGAAAGATTTAAGAATGATGCGTCGCTCAATTGGTATGGTTTTCCAGCACTTTAATCTTCTGATGCAACGGTCAGTTATTAAAAATGTTATGTTGCCTTTAGAAGTAGCAGGTGTTTCAAAAGCTGATGCCCAGATTCGAGCTCGGGAGCTTTTAAAAATAGTTGGTTTAAGCGATAAAGAAAATGCTTATCCTGCTCAGCTTTCTGGCGGGCAGAAACAAAGAATTGGTATCGCCAGGGCTTTAGCCAATAAGCCAGATATTATTCTTTGTGATGAAGCAACTTCAGCTTTAGACCCTGATACAACAAATTCAATTTTAAAACTTTTAAAAGAAATTAATAAAAGTTTAGGACTAACAGTTATTATCATTACTCACGAGATGCGTATCATCGAGGAAATTTGTCAGCGTGTCGCGATCCTCGATGATGGAAAAATAGCAGAAATTGGTGATGTCAAAGAAATCTTTGCCAGACCTAAGACCGCCTCGGCACGCAAACTGATTTATTCTGGCTTTGAGCCCTTTATTCCGTCAAAGAAAAGTTACCGTATTGTTTTTGATGGTCAGGAATCAATATCGGAACCATTAGTGGCGGACTTGATTTTAAAATTTAAAATTATGATTAATATTTTATTTGCGGATGCCAAGAATATTGATGGAAAGATTTTTGGTCAGATTATCATCCAGTTACCTGATGATCATGAAACGATAAATAAAGTAAATGATTATTTAAAGAATCATAATTTGGAATTAACGGAGGTAGAAGCAGATGGAATATTTTAGAGCTTTTATTGAGACATTGATAATTGTCTTTTCATCAGGAGCTTTTGCGCTTTTAATTGGGTTTCCAATTGGAATAATTCTAATGATGACCGCTAAAAATAGTATGAAGCCAATGCCAATCTTTAATGCTATTCTTGGTTTTACTGTTAATGTTATGCGTTCCATACCGTTTATCATTTTGTTAGTAATTTTGTTGCCTGTAACCTCATTTATTGCCGGAAGTTTTCTTGGGGTTAGAGGCGCAATTGTACCAATGGTTTTTGCGGCTTTTCCCTTTATTTCCCGAATCATTGAAAATTCAATGAATGAAATTGACAAAGGGGTTATCGAGGCAGCTAATTCAATGGGGTTTAGTACCCTGCAGATTATTTATAAGGTTTTAATTCCAGAAAGCATGCCAGGCATTATTAGAGGCGTTACCTTAGCTTTAATTGCGATTATTGGCTATTCAGCGATGGTAAGCATTATTGCGGGTGGTGGCTTAGGAGCATTAGCTATCGTTGCTGGCTATTATCGCAGCGAACGTTCAGTTATGTTTATCAGTACATTATTGCTAATGATTATAGTTGTTTTAATTCAGGCAACTGGTAATATTTTAGCTAATAAAATTAATAAAAAATAAGAGGAGAATAAAAAATGAAAAAAATATTAATAATTGGAGCACTTATTATTGCTGTATTAATCTTAAATGCTTGCTCAAATGATAATCCATATCGGATTAGAGTTGGTGCTTCATCAACACCACACGCTCAGATTTTAGAACTTGTCAGAGAAGACTTAGCTGCTGAAGGCTTTGAGTTAGTCATTAGCACTTTCTCAGATTTCATCTTACCGAACTTATCTTTGGATCAAAGAGAGTTAGATGCTAATTTTTTCCAACATAAGCCGTTCATGAATAATTTCAATGAAACTAGAGGCACAGATTTAGTCTCAATTGGTGGTATTCATTATGAACCTTTAGGAATTTACTCTAATACTTTAAATAGTCTTGAAGGGGTACAGGCTAATAGTCGGGTTCTGATTCCAATTGACCTTACCAATCAGGCCAGAGCTTTGTTATTGCTAGAAGCTAATGGTCTAATTACCTTACGGGAAGGCGCAGGAATTGCGGCTACACCAAATGATATTATCGGGGATCCATTAAACCTTACCATTACGCCAATGACTGCTGCCCTGATTCCTGCTGCCTTAGCTAATAACGAAGCAGCTTTAGGAGTAATTAACGGAAACTTTGCGCTTCAAAATGGTTTAAGTATTAATGATGCCTTAGCTATCGAAACAAAAGATTCGACAGCGGCTTTAACTTATGTTAATATTGTAGCCGTTCGTAGAGGTACAGAAGATGATCCAAGATTTGCAGCGTTAATTAACGCGCTTCAAAGTCAAAAAGTTATCGATTTTATCGAACAAAACTTTTATGGTGCGGTTGTACCTTTGTTTACAGACAGAAACGGCAATCCACTTGAATAGCAAAGCGAAAATAAATTTTCAAACACGGGGCTTATGCCCTTTTTTTTATTGCATAGGAAAGTGCATTTTCAAAATAGCGCTCATCTAAAACGAAAAAACCTGTTCTGACAGGCTATAAATAAATAACAAAACAAACTACTTTTTCTTAGCGTTATATATTTCA
>WRBM01000066.1 GCA_009784525.1 Erysipelotrichales bacterium
CCCAATTTGTTATCGCAATAATCGCTGCCAATAAAATTACTAAAATTGCTAAAAATAGAAATACTTCTTTTTTATTTTTGAAAAATTCCCTAACACTATTTTTTTTCATTAACTAATCACCGAAAATAGTATTTGATGCACTTTCAAAATTTATACAGAAAATTTACACAAATTGTTGCAAGCCAACTAAAAAACTAGCAATCCAATGAGAAACCAGCACAGAAATAACAATATAAGCATATTTAATTTGCCAGATTTGCTCCTTTTTAAAGTTCTTTTCAATATTGAGTGCCAATAAAACTTTAAAATTAACTGGGATAAAAAAAATCAGTAAAATGAAATAGATATAAGTTTCCATTTTATTTAGTTCCAAATAAACGGTCGCCACAATCGCCCAATCCAGGAACGATATAACCTTTTTCATTTAAGTGTGAATCAACAGCCGCTAAATAAATATCCACATCTGGATGACTCATCTGCATCCGGCTAATACCTTCTGGACAACCAACAAGACCAACAAAACGGATATCTTTGGCTCCTTCAGCTTTTAAAATTCTGATTGCTTCTACAGCACTGCCACCAGTTGCGAGCATTGGATCAACAACTAGTACCAAAGATTTATTTAAATTATCCGGAAATTTTTGAAAGTATGTTTTCGGATTAAGTGTCGTTTCACAACGAAAAATTCCTAGATGACCAATTTTAATGGTTGGAATCAAGTTTTGGATGCCTTCAACCATACCAAGTCCAGCTCTTAAGATAGGCACTACAACAATAGGCATATCCATAACCATACATTTTGTATTACAAATAGGCGTCTCTATTTCTACAGTCTGTGTTTTTAAGTTTCTGGTAATTTCAAAAGTCATTAAACCGGCAATCTCATTTACAGCTTCCCTGAAATCTTTTGTGCCAGTTTTATGATTTCGAGCATGAGCCAGTTTATGGTTAATTAGAGGATGATCACAAATCTTTACGATGCTCATAGATTTTCCTCTTCATAACATTTAATTTTATTAACTCTCATTTCATGTCTTCCGCCTTCAAATTTAGCACTTAAAAAAAGCTCAGTAAACTTTTTAGCTTCTTCTAAAGTATTGATTTTAGCTCCCAAGGCCAAACAATTAGAATCATTATGCCTTCTAGTCATTTCTGCCTGAAACTCAGTAGTTACTAAAGCGCAGCGAACACCTTTAACTTTATTGGCCATTATAGAAACGCCAATTCCAGTTGAACAAATCACAATGCCGATATCGACTCTTTTTTCTATTAAAGCCTTACAGACGTAAAGTGCATAGTCTGGGTAATCAACAGAATCAAGACTGTCACAACCAAAATCCGTGATTTGATGTTTGTCCGCAAGAAATTTTTTCAAGTCTTCTTTTAACTGAAAACCTCCGTGGTCAGATGATATTCCGATTTTCAAATTTTACACCTCTCTATTTTAAATATTATAACACGGAAAAAGAAAATAAAAAAGCGAAATCATCGATATTTCGCTTTCTAAATTAAAAGTTTTATACTGGCATGAGCATAATTTTAGAATCTCGATATTTAGTATTAAGAATATTATCTTCCTCAATAAAAAATTTCTCTTTATTAACCTCTTCAAAGCCAAGTTCTACAAATAAAGTAGATACATCATGATCTACAATAATTGTAAACAAACTTTCCAAGTTATATTCCTTAGCTGTTTCAACCATACTCTCGAATAATTCTCTGATAATATCATCTTGAATATATTTCTTGAAAATGAAATAACGAATCAAACCATTTTTAGAAAATTGCTCAAAGCTAATCACACCAACTATACTCTCTTCATCGTCAAGAATAATTGAGGCATTTAATAAAACTACTTCATCAATAGTTTTAACTGCTTCAATACTGTTTAAAAATAATTTGATTCTAGCGACGTCTTCTTCTAATGCTTTCATTACCCGAAACATAAACCTTCCCCTTATCTTCGGCCAAACCACTCCAGGATAAACCAGCGATATTCAACTTCTCCAGTCGCTCCAAATAGATTTGGAAACAAAGTTGTCCAGAAGTTATCGCCGTTACCTTCATTAATAGTTATTAACAAAGTATCATAATGACGACTTTCGGTTACTATGCCATTTCGGCTCTTAACCGGGAATAAATGTCTGGTAAATCTAACATCAATTTCTTCAGAAAAGGACGTATTTAATTCAGCCTCTAATAAAAGGATATTATTTCCGATAATATTTATGACTTCAAAAACTCTTTTTTCCTCCGTCAAAATATTAGTTAAAAATACTGTGACTTGTTCTTTAACTTGATTCTTTATCTCAATATCTTCTTGCGTATTACTGTTTGCCATAATTCGAAGACGTACTTCAGGATCATTTGCTTCTTCTGGTAATAATAACATAATTCCAACAATAATAAAAAAAATAAATACTAATTTTTTCATAATAAAAAACACTCTCCCAAACTTATTTTGAGCAGAGTGTTTTAAGAATATACATTTATTTGTCGCTTAAATTTTATTATTTATCTAAATAAAAAGCATATCTATTTATAGATAGGTTATAAGTTACTAACAAATAACTTAGCTGTCTCTAAATTAGTCGCAAGCGGAATATTGTAAACATCACATAAACGCAACAAAGCTGAAATATCTGGTTCATGAGGCATTGAAGTTAAAGGGTCACGCATAAAAATAACCATATCAATCTTGCCATTGGCAATCATTCCACCAATCTCTTGATCGCCACCCATTGGTCCTGACTTTAAACAAGTAACCTCTAAGCCAACATTCTCTTTAATCATCGCACCAGTAGTTCCGGTAGCGAATAAATTATGTTTAAGAAACTTCTTCTTATATTCCTTGCAGAAATCAATAATTAACTCTTTCTTCTTATCGTGAGCAATCAAAGCTATGTTCATAAATTAATCTCCCTTAGTTATTAATAATAAATGTAAAACGATCCAGTCCTTGCATATCTTTAAATTGTCTTATTTCAGCCTTAGGAAAAGCCTTTAAAGCAATCTCCTTTATCGCAAGAGCTTTATCAAAAGCATGCTCAAAGCCGATAAATGTTCGTTTATTTAAATAACTTTTAGCCTCATTGATGATTTCCAGATAAAATTTTAGACCGTCATTACCACCAAAAAGAGCTAAATGTGGTTCATTATTTCTAACTAAATTGCAGACATCTTCCGCTTCCGGAATGTAAGGCGGGTTAGAAATAATTATATCAAAACACTTATTTTTAACTGGTTCATAAACACTACCCGTTAGAAAATTTACATCTGCAGATAAGTTTTTTGCGTTTTGCTTAGCAACTTCTAAAGCTTCAATACTTATATCAGTCGCCCAAATCGCTGACTTCTCAATTTCTTTCTTTAAAGTAATGGCTATACAACCACTACCCGTACCAATATCTAAAATTTTAACTGGAGCATTTTTAAATATTTCATCATAAAGGTAAAGCGTATGCTCAACGAGTTCTTCCGTTTCTCTTCTTGGAATCAATACATTCTTATTAACAATAAATTGATATCCAAAAAAATAATCACAACCTGTCAAATGTTGGACAGGCACTTCCTCTGTTAAGTATTTTTGGCAGTCTTCCTTAAATTTATCCAAAAAAGCTGGCTCGGGAATTTCATTGATTCTTAAATAAAGTTCATTTCCTGCCATCTTAGAGTGATGAAGCATTAAAATTTTGATTGCCTCTTCTTCTTTTTTGGCCTTTCTGGCTAAAGCACCATACTCTCTTAGTAAATCTGCATATCGCATCAACTATCACATTCCTAGAGACTATTATATCATAAAAATTTAGCGAAAAAAATATTATATTAACAAAAATCAGCTTAAACATAGCATAAAAAAGTGAATTGCGTGAAACAAAAAACGACACAAAAAAATAATGTGTCGATAAATTGTTGGATTATTTATTAAATGAATTTCAAAAAAACGACTTCATCAAGATTCAGGATAATAAGCTTTGAATCATTTTCTGTTAAAATAACTAATGAAAGGCCAAAAGCTGAAATTAAATAAGCTTCTGTATGACTATAATCATGATACTTAGTTTTAATTAACTTAATTTGCTTATTTAAAATTCTTTGTTTCTCTAAATAATACCTAAGCTTTTCACCACATGACTCTGGAAAAAGTTCATTTTCTGTGTTTGGAATTAAATCATCATATCTTAAATTTTCTGGCATTTTTCGACCAGCCAGATAGCTTTTTGGATAAAGAAATATCTCATTTAAGCTTTTCAAAGCTGTTTTATATTCTTTTTGGTCAGTAAATTCGACAATTAATGCCTCGAGACTATTAATTGGAATATGCATTTCTCCAGATAAGTAAAGCATATTACAAGAAATATTATTAATTTTTTGCGGTTCTAAACATTTATATTGGCCTTTTGTGTAAAAAGTAAATTCTTTATCTATTCCCTGCAGATATTTTGCGATCTTAAGCATTGAAAAGCTAGAAAAAAAATCTGCGGAAAGTCCAGGCATTGTATTTTTTACATCTTTTCTTTTGCTTCCACTGCTTTTCTGGCTCTCTTTTCCAGGCTTTAAAGATTTTTTCTCTGATTTTATATCTTTTGGCGTCTCTTTCTTTGCATTAAGTAGATGATTACTAGTTTGTTCATCCTGAATTATCCAACTTAAATCTTTTGGGCTAATTTCTTCTTCAATGTTATTGTCTTTATCTTCAGTCTTTTTATCATCTACTTTTTTCCTGCGGGGAAATAAAAAATTATAGCCAGACATAAGGACCACCTCTACAATAAAATATGTGGAAAAAGCCTAAATGTCTGGGCTATTCGACATATAGAGAGTGTATTAATTTTTTTTATTATAACGCCATACCGCCAAAGGCATTATTGCCAAAAACTGCTTTATCTAAATTTTTAGTTTTATTTCTAATAAAGGGTGGCTTAAATCACAGTTTTCATTAGTGAAACAAGATGAAAAAACTCTTTCATTAACCGCATTTTTTAGCTTTTGACAAAACTCCCTAATCAGTGATTGGCGCAACAAAATGTCGAAAGTTTTTCTTATTTTGAAATCATGTAAAAGGATAAAAAAAATTATGAAAATTGCTAAAAAAGTATTTATTTTTTTAGCCTAATGTAATATAATATATATGGGATTGTTTATGGATTCGACATTGTTATTTTATCATTATAAGCAGGCCTTGGTGATTCAAGTAAAAAAATCAGAGGTTAAATAACCGGAAATGAACAAAAAGAGGCGAGCCTTCCTACATTCTTTGGAAACGCACAACCTCAAAACTACGCTTTCGCTTAAGAGATAGCGAATATTCCAATAATCGGCACTTACCCGGCTATTGAAGAAATCCTTGTAAGTTAGATTCTTCCCGTGCCGTCTTAACGGGATAATTGAAATTTAATCAGACTCGCGGTGATAATTTTTGTTTGTTAAAGTATTACTGTCAGATTAAAAACAAAATAAGCTTGTAGAAAGTAATGAAACGGGTAATGATGAACAGGGGTTCGACTCCCCTCAATTCCACCAATATTATGTTAAATTCGCCAAGGGGTTAACTCTAGCGTGTTCTGACTGCAATGCTTTTGTACTTAAATGCAAGTATTTTTGTGTTGTCGTCAAATTTGA
>WRBM01000067.1 GCA_009784525.1 Erysipelotrichales bacterium
CTTCTTCAATAAAAGGAAGCAAAGCTTCTTCGATTTTAATAAAATTTTCCGCTTTTTTCTTCTTCTTAAGGACTTTCAAAAGTTTAACAAAGCACGTTAGTGCCGTAATAAATAATGTTAGTGCAGTTGCGGCCAATGATAAAATAATTTCAATATCTTCCATTATTTATCTTCCTCCATTAACTCTTTTATTACATCACAGTCTTTAAATAAAATAGCTTCTGTTTCACTGATCACAAGAGCATTTCTATTACCACGGCCGGCAATAAATACAATGTCACTTGGTTCACAATCTTCAATAGCCGTTCTGATTGCATTCTTACGATCAACAATAATTTCTGAAGTGACTGCATCACCTAAATAACTTTGCAATTCCTGACAGATTTTTAAAGGATCTTCAGAAGCTGAATCAACTTCAGTCAAATATAAACAATCCACATATGCACGCGCATACTCCATTGCTTCTTTTCTGAATTTGCCTCTTTGACTAACAAAAAAATCTGAAGAAACTATTTCAGTCCAGCCATTGAATCCTGTTCCGGTTGCGCCGGTAACTAATCTAATTTTATTAATTTGCCCTTTATTTCGATAATCCGCCAGGATTTCTAAGATTGGAAATAAATATAACCCACTAATAACCTTGCGGTCTTGAAAATTAAAAACTTCTTCTCTACCGGGCACTGATAAATCGGATATGATATGTTTGAAAACTTCAATATCTAATAAATTTAAAGCATCAAGGGTTGTTAATGCACAAGTGATATTTAAGGCATTATAAGGCATTATCATTTTTGTGTTAAGTTTATGACTAATCTCTTTTATTCTGACTTCCATTTCTAAGCCATTAATTGTATGAAGACAATGAAATAAAAGAACATCTAAGCTCGTATAATCTGCATTTCTAACCTCTGCAATGTGTTTTGAGCCAAATGTGTAACTAACATTACTATTTAAATTTAACAATTCATTGAAATCCTCGCGTGTGAGGTTACCGGTTAAACCAAAAACATTCACAGCTGTCGCTGGTTCGATAAAAGAATTATTTTCGTTAGAAGCGTCAAGTTTAAAGAAAGATTTAATATTTGCAACATATTGATCAGTTGGTTCAAGATCAATATGATGATTAGTAAAAATGTTTGTTAGGACTCTTGCCACAAAAGGAATGTCTTTTGCGAGACCTTCTGAAATTGCAGATTCATTCACTTCTAAAACAATGAATTCTGGTTGATACTTTTCTGCTTCATGAAGAATCTGTAAAAGGATTCCTTCATTGCGTAACGGAGTTTCACTACCTTCATTTGGATCTGCAAACCCGGCTGGAGAATCAATTTTTGCGCTCGAATAAAGTATAGACTTCTTTCCTAATGCTTTTAAATAATCATGAATAATTTTAGAGACCGTTGTTTTACCTCTGCTTCCAACAACCCCAATAACCTTAACATCATCCAACAGGTTAACGCCTGCTTTTGATAAGTAGCTAACGCCCCCATTATTGTAAAGAGACTTATCTTCTTCTGTTTCTGATAAAGGAGCTATATTCCCGCTATTATATTGGGAAGTGTCCCCGTTTGTATTTGATTGTACATTAAGTACGCCAAGGCTTTTATTTTTCTGATAACCTAAAAAAGAATCGGATTCATTAATAGGATTTAAAGGAAAATTTTCTTCTTTTAAAGCTGGCTCTTGAGCCTTTTTAATTCCGATCGGAATCATATTCTCAGGCAGTGAATTAATTAACTTTTCTTTTAATTGCGATAATTTCATAATCTCTTCCTCTTTTCCTTAATCGTTACCTTGTCCTGGTGGAACAATGTAATTGATTCTGATATTTCTTCTCATGATTAAATTTGAACGGCCGGCATCTGAATAAAAATCGAAATCCAGATGAAAAACGCTGGTACCGTTTAAAGGCTGGCTATTTAAAAAAGATGTTTCAGTGACTGTGACTGTAAAACCATTATTAATAGGTGCCGAACTAGCTGTAATCCTATTAGTAAGATCGCCTGGTACTCTGACCTGCACAAAAACAGGAAAGCTTGCGAAAGTTGTTGTTAGAGTTGTTGTTCTAGGATGATTTATTTGCCTTGACCAACTGATTGTATGACCATTTAATAAAACATCAATTAGTGATATTCCAAAAAACATGCGCATCAAATCTGATCCTCTAAACATTTCTTGAGTAATTGCGTTTAAAGCTGGGGCTGTTAAAACTTCTCCGTTAATAAATGTATTTCCGTTATTAATTGCATTTGCAAGACTCGTATTAGGTGTATTCCACCGCATAATTTTCTTCCTCTTTCTATTTTTTTATTTTAATAATTTAAATTCTTCCGATTATATCCATTAAAACTGCAATATTCATTATTTCTTGAATTATTGCATTCAAGGCAGATTCCATAATTGGTTCTGCTTCTGTGAACATATTACCCCCATTGATTCGGTTGGCTAATTGTGTATTAGTTGTTACCCATCTCATGCTTTTACCGACTTTCTCATAAAGACGTCTTCCTCCTTTCTTTTTCATTATAATTCTCATTTTTGGCAACAAAAAAAATGGATATTGGTTGCCTTCCATAATTCCATTCCAATGTTTAGCTAATGAATACTCTCTGTATGTGAACAAAGTCACATAAACCCATCTATGTTTAATATTCTATCCTATATTTCGACAAAATGCAAGCGTTTGCGACATGAAAATTATTTTCATGAAATTTGATTGTTTTGTATGAAGGTTTCAAGTTTTACATAATACTTTTATAAAAAAGTATTAACTATTTCAAAGCAAAAAAAGAACTCAATTCGAGTTCTACTTATTCTGCATATTTTACTAAAACATGTGTAAATATGTATTTATGTCTTTACACCTATATCAATTAATAAATCCAAATCCTATAAAGCTAGCAATATAGTAATAATACTAATGATAGCTAAAGGACTATTTTTGGTTTCATAATTTACAAAAATTATTCTGAGATAACATTATCTAATCTTTGCTTGTAAAATATTCTTGGCTTTCAAAATTTGTTCATTTATTTGCTTTTCATATTTGTCACCAAGAATTCTTTGCAAACATCTGCAATTTAAATAAATTGCAGTATTAAGAGCATCAACTCCTGAGCCATGGATTTTTAAAACTATCTCCTCAGTATGATAATGTAAAGTTAATTTTAGTAATAATTGAAAACCAAACCATAATTGGCCATCGCTTGGAAAATCTTTTTCAAAAAAAATTCTTGCAGGATCGTGAGCTAAAGCGTTGCGTATGTCGCAAATTTTGTTATATTCGTCCCAAAATTTTTCAGGAATTAGTTTCAATTTCTTTGCAAAGGAAATTTGTTTCTGCTTTTTGGGTTTATTTGATTGCTTTTCATGTTTTGATAACACAGAATTCGATAATGGAAGATAAAATTGTAATATAATTTTATCAATCTCCTGATGAATATAGATATAGGCATACGCAAATGCAACTCGTTCAGCGTTCGTTCTTATCCCATATCTTTCTCTTTGTTCTTTTAGCCTTTGTTCAAGTTCTATTAATTCTTGCTCTTTTCGAGCCAATTCTACTTCATCAATTATACAAATCCCCTCCTTGAGTACGTAACTTTGATATGTAATTATTTAACTTGTTTTGATAATTTTATGAAGATAATAAGCTTTTGTTATTAACTATAATTTAAATTAAATTTTTGGGTTGTGCATTTTTTAAATTAAGAACTAAATACGCAATGTATAACAAAAAAGCAACGAAAAAAACTATCCAAAACAATATTGATTGGAAAAGCACTAAAATAAATACAAATACAATAAACGATATTAAACTGCTTTTAGGTAAATTAATTTTAAGTTTTAAATTTGTAATAATAAACGCTGCCGCTAAAGACCCTATATATGCAACGTAATAAAGTAATGAATCCAACCATTGCACAGAAGTTAATTCCCAGTTTTCTCTAATGATTGTACTTAATATATCTGTTATACTTGTTGGCAATGGTAAAATATTAATAATACCAATAATAAATGTTAGCATAGCTTCTAAGGCTATTTCAAATAATTGCAGTAGCACTGTAAATCTTCCTATAATTTCACCTCAATTCATAGATTATTATATAATCTAAGTGTATCATATTTCCTCAATTTTTTCAAGTACAAAAAAAGCCACCTCTTAAGCGACTTTATATAAATTAGTGTACATCAATCCTTCTTCTTATCTTCAGAATCATTTTTTGAATTAGCAATTAAAGCCTTCTCTTCATTAATTCTCTTTTGCCCAACTGATGTTTTTTCATCAAAACCATAATTTCTAATATGCTTTTGATCTTTCTTTGAGAGACCTGATTTTTCTTGTATAGTTAAAGATTTAAATTCTTTTCTAGCTTGGTCAGACTTATATTTTGGATTTTCCATCCGTGCAACTTTATCTCTGGCTGCTTTTCCTTTGATAGCATTAAATGGGGCAGTAATTGCTTTTTTAGGCGCAGCAATCATTGTACCAATGATACCGTGAGATTTAACAAAACCAGCTGCTTTTCTGATTCCGCCCGCTGTAGATGTTGCGACTTCTGCTTTGGTTCTTTTTTGACCTTCCTGAAGATCGCTTTTTGCTGTTCCGCTATAATTATCTCTTAACGCATGTTTTTCAGCTTTTTGATATTGTCTTTGAGAAAGAGCCCCAGACCTATTAGCTATATTTTGTAGGTTAAGTTGTTGACGACTTAAAGAAGCTTGAGGATTAATTCCACCTTTTCCGGTATAAGCAGTTTGACTTGGACCATTGCTGCCTCCGCCAAAACTTTGGTTGGCCATCTCATGCATTGCAGCATTATTTCCACCAGAATTATTACCGCTGCCTCTATTTCCTAGGAGTGCACTTCCGGCCATACTACCTAAAGAATTACCGCGACCTGATGCACTGCTTGCGGCACCCTTAGCTAAAACAGCAGCTGTAGCCAATCCACCTGTTGCTAATTGTAATCCGCCTTTCATTAAGGCATTAGATTGCATCGCAGACATACCTTCAGCTTGACCTGCTCCTTTTTGAATGAGTCCAGCAATTAATTGACCACCTTCATTTAAAGCAAATGCTCCGCCTATGATAATGACTAACAAACCTAAACGTAAAACCCATTGAGTTGTTGTTGAAGCGCTACTTGTTGCCAGAGCATTTAATTCTGATCCCGCAATATTAACTAAAGTCAAATAAATAAACATAGCGGCAATTGACCCAACTACTTGAAAAATTTGGACTAAAAATTGACTGCGCCATTCCTCAAAACGTGCTCCGTTATCTAAAGGCATTGTGGCCACAGTCCAGGAACCGAAAATATAAAGTTGAATGATTTTAAATAAACGTTTCACTAAACCTACTGAAGCCATTACAAGAGAATAAAGCACTACTGCTGCCGTTATGAATAATAATAAATAATTAACATCGCC
>WRBM01000068.1 GCA_009784525.1 Erysipelotrichales bacterium
CAATAAAATTGATATCGTCAGCCGATATAAATCGATAAATCGAAGGATCATAGAAACGACTTTGAAGATAATATAAATTAGCTTCACAGTCATAGAAGTATCCTTTATACCTCATAGAATTCAAATTACCGATAAAATTCGGATCGTTATTTTGAGTTCCATCTGGACTGATACAAACATGGTTCCCCCACGAGTTAACTTCTTTATATTCACATACAATATTTCCACTCGCATCAGTTATCCCAATAATATTTAATAAAGCATCCCTTAAATAATAATACTTAGTATTTACTGGTATTAAACCAGCTGTATGGGTAAACGCAAACAATAATCCACTTTGATCATAATGAAAATCAAGCCGATAGCCATCATTAAACTCTGTTATTAGTTTATCACCATCATAATAATATTGTACTTCATTTGCTACACCATTGTCAACATTTTTATAATGTTTTTTGCTAATTCTAAGTCCATTCGCATCATATTTGTACTCAAAAGCCTCTTTTGTTATCGAATCTTTCATCGAAATCAATCTTCTGCCCTGATACTCATATTCAATTCTATTTGTCACAACATTAGAATTTGTGACTGTCCTTAGTTTAGGAATACCTAAATAATCTTCGTGATATTCAATATTAATGCTTTGATCTTCACTAATAACATCCGTTAATAAATCCTTTGATCTTGGATTATTATATTCAAAACGTTTTATTATGTTTACACTTTGATTACTGCTATCTGTAGTAATAGCCGAAATCATATTCCCGTTTCCATCATAACTATAGTTTACTTCCCGATTACCATCTCTTTCCATTTCCAGATAATCTCTGTAATCATAACGATAAGTACGAACTCTGCTCAATAAAGTTTCATCATTTCTGTTTGTGCCAATACTTGTCATCTTGCCATTGCTATATTGATAGTTAAAGCTGATGTTCTGATTACCATAACGAATTGACTCATTACTGATATTGCCTGTCAAAAACGATCTTCCTTGATCTTGTCTCGTTGAATAAGTAAAGTTCTTTGTTACTGTTTCATTACCGTTATCACCAACTATTTCTCTTTGTGGTAACCCTAAGGAATCAACTTCAACTTTTTTAACTGTTTCCGTTAAAATTGTCTGCGCTTCACGTCCTATTAAACTACTTGATCTATTTTTATTAATTAAAAGCCCGCAAACTCTTCCCATCATCGGGTTTAAATCATTAGTTATTAAAGAGTTATTCCCAACTTCTAAAGTCATATTTCTAAAATCAATAAAGTCTTGAAAGATTGTCGGACTTTCAATATTATCCAAAATAATTGTAAAGCCCGTAAAGACCGTTCTACGCCAGGAAAAAGATATAGTATGCCATTGATGTAAGTTTGCGGTCAAAGTAGTTAGAATCGGCGCATTATTATTTAAGCGAAAACAAATGATACCACTCGCATTTCTAAATAGCTGAAAAGTTTGTGTTTCAGCTTGTGCCGCAAAAATAGTTTGTTCGCCACTTGTATGCTCTTCAATCTTAAACTTTAAACCAATTGTACCTTGATTCTGTTGAAAATTAAAGTTATATCTTACCCTACTTCCAACCGCCAGATAAACACTTCTGCCAAGAGCTGCGTCATAAACAAAGTTTCTGGCATCCAATGATAAGTCCGCAGGTTCAAATCCCTCTGTACTATTTAAAGTCCCGTTATAAGGAAATAAATGAAAGTTATCTAACTCTCTCGGATTTTCCAAAAAATGACTGGCACTACTTAACGCTTTTGTACCTTCGGGTAATTTATCACGATAGCCAAAGATTGCTTTTGTGACATTATAATTAGTTCTGATCGTTTCTACATCCTGAGCTTTTGTTGTGCCCATTACAATATAAGCAATATCCGTAGTAAATGGATTGTCAACATTAGCAAAAAGCAGATTATTCCCAAAAGCATAAACAGTATCAACTACATTCAGATTGCGATTACCGTTACCACTCACTCTTTGCCCATTGACCCAAAGGGTAAAGCTAGCTTGAGTTGTTGAAATAAATTGCCAGGAAAGACTTACAAATGTCCATTGATTAGCTTGACTATGGCCGCTATTAAGGCTAAGCAGCGTTGTATCACCTAATCTTAAAATAATATTTGTGCCAATTGCCGATACTTCAAGATTATTAGTTGCTCCCGACCTGCCGGCACTAAATAAAGATTGTCTTCTCAAATCATTATTCGCATTATTTATCCTAAACCAAAAGGAGACACTTTGATCTGTTCTTGAGAAAAATTCTTGAAAATGATAAACTAAACCTCTGGCTGTAGTTGACCTTAAGAAATCAATGCCATTTTCTCTTTCAATCACCAGATTAGAAGATCCATGTAAATATGGTAAAGCGACTAAATTTTGCTCCTCATTACGGAAAATTAAATTTCTTCCCGTTCTAAAATCTGCAAATGCCGAATTTCCTCTTAACTCAAAGAAAAACCTTCTAATCGCCTCACTATCAGAGATAGTTTCCGTATAGCTATTGACCATAAAAAAGCTTTTTTCCTTAACAGCTCCCAAACCAACATTATAGCTTTTTCCAATAAAATTACCCATGTCAAAAGTATTTTCAATCCTGTTGTGATTGGTGTCTTTAATACTCATTGGATTGCCATTAAAATCAAGCTGAATAATATCCGTTCTTAGAATCGAACTAGTTTTTCCATCAAGATTAGAAATTGTTACCGTTCTTTCTTGATCATCATAGCTATACTCAGCTAAAGGTTTATCAATATCGCCATTTCGATGAATAATACTTCTGATTCGTCCTTCAAAATCATAACTAAAATGAATACTATCCTTTTCACCATATTTCTTCGCAGAAACTTCACCATCATTATTATAAGTGAATGTTGTAAATGCCTCAACACTTGCCTTTACGCCTTCAAATTCTAAAGAATCGCCATATTGATATTGATAACTTTTAACATCATCAGCTCTGACACTTTCAATATTATCATCGTCGTTATATTGATAGAAATGACTATTTTGGTTATCTCCTTTGCTTTTAGTCATTGATATTGTCCTGAAATTGGAATCTAAGCCGAAATCAATATTATGATTAGGATTAACGATTCTTGTTAAATCCTCATTACTATTTGCATATTCGAAATTTGTTCTTATTCCTGAAAAATCAGTTTCACCTTCTAGTTTTCTGCCGTTATTAATAAATGTCTGACTTCTTTCTAAGAGCCTGCCATCAGAAAGTGTTCTTGTTTCTCTTGTTAGGTTATTAAAACTATCATAACTATTATTGATTGTCTCACCATTAATAGTTTTAGCTGTTAATATTTGATTCAGATTATTCCGGTTATAAGGATATCGTATAAAGTGCCTATCCTATCAAGCGAATCTCTTCGGGTTTGAAAGTCTGGTCTGTTATCTGGATTAAATTCAAAAAAAGGCATCGCTTCCTGAGTCACAATAATTACATACTGAAATCCATAATTTTCAACATTTCTTAAGAATAACTGAAAATCACTATAGGTATTATTAGGAATTATCTGAACAGTTTTAAACGTCCATTCTGTCTCTGTGAAAATTACTGACTTTGAAAGTCCCGTGCCAATGCTTAATCTAACTTCACCATTATTATTCCGCAATGAAGCTTGCGGATTTCTTCTTCCCCAGACTGCCAGAGTCAAAGGTTTAAATGAGTTTCTGCCGACAGAATAATTATGGCTTGTCTCTAGCCAGACCTGAGTCGCATTTTCTCTGCCAAAAGGACCTTCTACAGCGACTGCTCGGGCATGACCGGAAAATGAGGGATTATTATGTAAGTTGTACTTTGTATTTTTGGCTTGATTAGTTAAAATACCTGAAGATTGCATAATAAGTTCTTCATCATTATTAAATAAAAAACTACTGGCTGTTTACTAAAAAGTTTGAAATTATGTCACGCTTACTTTTGTTTTCTTCCCATAAAAAAATATGATACCCCCTTAGTTTTCAATAAATAATGTTTTATTTTTATTTATTGTCTACTTTGGAAATATCATATCACTATTTTACAGTTCCTTTATTAAAATGTGCATTTAATTGCAATATTATTGTTTTATTTTTCTACAATAAATTGAAGTTCAATATTAATACCATTCGCTATTCCTTCAACTATCTCCTTTGTTCTATGTTTTTGATTCTTTTTAGAAAATGATAAATAAGGAGGGCGAATTATTACAGAATCATCGCGCAAACAAAATTTAAAATTACAATAATATTTATGCTCACTATATGTTAAGTAAGAAATTGATTTGACGTTTTCAAATGTAATTACTTTCGTTCTTACACCAATTATTTTTATTGTTTTTTTATTTTTATTAATTATGATTCTATTTCTAAACATCCAAAAAGTACTAATAAGTGAAAAAGTTGATAAAGGAATTAAAATAACATATGGAAAAATCATGTTTTGCCCCTCATCTGAAAAACCAATAATTATAACAGATAAAACAATCATTAAACAGGAAAAAGCGAGAAAAAAAATCTTTATTATATTACTAGACATATAAAAACTTTTACTCAAATTCATCACCTATCCAAAAAGTCTATTCCTTACGTTAGAAAAGATATCCCCGAGACTGTTGAATTGATTATAAAACCAATCCCTTATATGGTCAATAACTCTTATGTCATTTATTTGCCATTCTAATAATCTTGTTGCTAATATACCTATACCTAACCCGATAGCAAATCCTAAAGCAGTTCCCAATATTGGTACTGGCAATAAAAATGTGCCGATTTTAGCTCCAATTTTAGCAGCTCCAAAAGCAATTCCGCCATAAACTAATGTGTTGGTGTATGCATTTGAAGCAATACGACCTGCGGAAAGTCCATTATTAAAATCTTGTAGGCCCATTTCCAAAACGTTTAAAGCCAACAAAGCAACTCCGACACCAGATGCAACCTTATTGAGTTTAGTAGCTTTTGTAGTCAAGCTTTTTAATGCTTGTGATTGTTTTCGTGCCCAAATACTCTTTTGCATATAACTTGGACGCACCGCAAGATTCTTAATAAAATAATACTCTCCTCCGAATGCTGCTCCCAAGCCAATAAACACTGTGCTTGAAATTAAATTCAATCGGTCAGTCGTTGAAGTAATATTAAAATTTCCAGAAGGGTCATAACCCATTACTGCATTATTATTACAGTAACAGAACAAATTAAGTCCACTAATTCTACTCGGATCAATAAAATTGATATCGTCAGCCGATATAAATCGATAAATCGAAGGATCATAGAAACGACTTTGAAGATAATATAAATTAGCTTCACAGTCATAGAAGTATCCTTTATACCTCATAGAATTCA
>WRBM01000069.1 GCA_009784525.1 Erysipelotrichales bacterium
AATTGGAGCAAAAACTGTTGAGAACTTGCTGCCAATTCAATCGTAACAGTTCCTTTTTTTTGATTAAAGTTTAATGATGATACAAGCCTCATCATGACTTCTTTATCTGTTTTCCCTGTATCCTGATTAATAATTAGAATCGTCCATTCTTTATTATAAAGTGCTCTGAGCTCCTTATCTATCAATTTGTAGCTATTGCCACCTCGGCCACTTATCAGTTCGGACAAATTTTTTAATCGAACCGTAAATGTTAAAGATTTTTTTATTTGGGCATTTGCGGTTAGAACTGCCAATAGTTTATTTCCGGTAAGACCCAAATCAAAACTGCTTGACCTAAGTAAATGATTTGATTGAGCGTAAAAGTTTCGCCTGGCTTCAAATGGAATTATTTTATTTTCGCTCATTGTTCTAACCAACCAGATATTTCTTCGACAGATACGCCTAAAATCTTAGCTATTTTAATACCTAACTCCAATTCTAGCTTTCCTTTGCCGAGAACGATTCTATTAATTTTTTTCACATTAACGTTTACTTTCTCAGCTAAAGCTGATTGATTTACGCATTTTTCATTTAACATAAAAGATAATTTTGTAATTTTTTCCATATTTCCTGTCGCGCATTTAATTTAACGCTTCCCCCATAATAGTAAGATTTTAACATAATAAATCCAATTATTCAAGAATAATTTGGCTTTTTTGTCCTTAATTATCTCATTTTTTGAGTATTTAGCCGAATAACATAAATAATGAACTAAAAATAAATTGTTGAGTGTATGTATAATTTTTATTTGTTGGGAATAATATAATAACAAATAGTAGATTTAAGCTGATGAGTTATTTTTCTCGCTTTTCTGTGGATAAACCTCACTTTATCTCAATTATTTGGTAAGTTGCTTTGTTTCTGCTTCTACAACTGTCTTTGTCTCAATTCTTTAGATCATCATATAATATGTCGTGGACTTTCCTCACTTTATCTCAATTATTTAAACAAATCTGATTGTTATTGTTTATTTCGTATTCAAATTTTATATTTACAAGTAAATATAATTAACTTTTTTGAAGTATCTTATTTTATAAAATTTAATTCGGTGGACAAAACTCACTTTTCAGTTAATAAGCATATCTCCTTTTGTCTCAATTCTTTAGATCATCATATAATATGTCGTGGATTTTTCTCACTATTGCTCAATTATTTAAACAAATCTGATTGTTATTACTTATTTGATATTCAAATTTTATATTTACAAGTAAATATAATTAACTTTTTTGAAGTATCCTAATTTATAAAATTTAATTCGGTGGACAAAACTCACTTTTCTCATTCATCCTTTTGTCTCAATTCTTTATGTCATCATATAAAATCTCGTGGATTTTTCTCACTATTGCTCAAATAATTCAACAAATCTGATTGTTATTACTTATTTGATATTCAAATTTTATATTTACAAGTAAATATAATTAACTTTTTTGAAGTCTTCCTTTTTATACATTTTAATTTTGGTGGACTTTTCTCACTTTTGCTTCAATAAACATATCATTTTATGTCAAATTTGATAAGTTCTACTTTTGACCTCTTGTGGACTTTCCTCACTATTATCGTGGATAAACCTCACTATTAGTCGAAAATCGTCGTGGACTTTTCTCACTTTTCAATTTTTTTTAGTCAGCTATGCTGACTAATTTTTATTTCTACGCGCGTTTAGTTTGTATTTATACTTAGATATAGATAAATATACACTCTCAAAAAGTTTAAAAAGAAAGTTAAAGAAAAAGAAAAGTCTTTAAAATCTTTTAATACTATGGATTTATCCACCTATTGATTATGGGGGCTTTTCGCGCGCGCATAATGTATGCGCATGTTGAGACTCATTGCCGGATTCTCCTTGGCGAAACTTTTCCACACAATTTGCTGATTTTATGGTAAAATATTTACAAGTTAAATTTCAAAATTAAACAATATTTTCAAATGGAAATCAACATTTATCTCCTAAAATCGCTTTTAAACTATTAGAATCAGCTTTTCTGAGCTTTTTAGGATTTGCCCCTCACATCTTTTCCCCTCCTTAATTGTCAAATATAATCCCCCGAGAATATTTCAATTAAAAATAGCATTTAGAAACGATTTTATTAGCCCTTTTAAAATGATTTCGCACGCTTATATGATGTGGAATGCGTCTTAGGGCGTAAAAAGCGCTGTAATCGACGATTTTCGGCTTTCAAACGAATTTAAACGTTGTTTTTGTCTGCATTTTATATAATTTTGACTTAAAACATGCTGTATTCTTGTCAATTACTCATTCTTTGCTTTAAAAATCCATGTTATAATTCGAAAAGGAATTACTTTTTTATGCCAACAAATTTTAGTAAACATTATTTTGAAGAACTTGCTCTCGAAACATTAAAATATTTTTTTAAGAATGAGATGGGTACTTTAAAGTTATTTGATAGACCGGATATGCAATCAGACAGCCATGGAATCGAACATGTTCGCTGTATAGATGAATATTCAGCTACAGAAGACAGCTTTATTAACAATCATTTCAAAAAAATAAAAGATATGCGTGTTTTAAACGAAACTAAAAACAAAATGAAACTTCATAATACAAAAATTGTAAGTAAAAACATTATTCAAGGTGGTACTGTCTTCAGAAGCAAAGATCAGATTGAACTTGCGGTTCAGAAAATAATAGAGAAAGCTGAAAAATTCGTTACTTATAAAAAATTTAATTTTAATGAAATTTATATACAAATGTGTTCAATGTATGAAGAATATTTTTTGAAAGAAATAATAGAAATGATTAAAAATAATCCTTTTTTAGATGCTATAAACAAAGTTTATTTTACTATTGAAGGAACAGGATTATTCGTTTATGATAAAAAAACATTAATTAAGTATCCATTTGATGACTCTTATTCTTCCAATGTTATAAAAGCTGTAAAAGACAGGCATCAAAAACAATAGCCATATTTTTAAAGCAATCTAGCAAATTATATAGCTATACATATATTATTATATCTTGCTAGCAACATAGCAATATAATTAATAATTTGTCATAAATTTATAAACTTAATAAAGCTATTTACGTATCAAGAAAGATAGATATAAATAAAGCAATAAATGAAGATAGTTAACTATCACGCTATGTTGCTAGCAAGCTATATTTTAAGCATTACAATTAAACAACTTAAAATATATATATTATTAAATAAAGAAAAAAGAGCCGACTAAAGCTCTTTTAATTTTGTTTAAATTTATGAAATCATTTTTTAATCATAACAAGCAATTATAATCGAATCGATTCCCCATGAGAAATTCGGACTCAAAAAAATACTATTGCTCTGATCTGACTCATCTAAAAGATGCATTCTAAAAATAAAATAATCCCCGTGGTTTGGTCTGAAAGATTCTGAAAAAAATAATGAATGAATAAAATGTTCGACAGGGTTAAGAAAATTTAGATTTGTGAAAGTATGTCGGACTGAAGATAATTTTATTTCAGTTGAATTAATAATGCCGTGTCTAACATAAATAATTTCAAGATATGCGACACTTTCAAAGACACTGTCAAAGAAAAGCTCAAAGTGAATTTCAAATAAATGTAATCTAGAAAATTCAGGTGCCGCTTTGAATGTAAATACAAGTTCAGTATAATAACCTGTTTCAGGACCATTGTTCAAAAAATTATCAACAGATAATATTATATCGGCCTCTTCTTGCATAACAGCTCTAACATCATTTTGAAAAAAATCATTCGCAAAACCAATTGTATTACCGCAGCTAGATAAAAATAATATTAAAACTGTTGAACAGACTATTGAAAAAATTCTTTTAATAATATCACCACCTTTAAATTAAATAACAATTATATTTGCTAGCAGTATAGCATGATAGCTTGATTAAAATTTAGCTATATATATTTTTTATTCCATTTTAATATTTTGATATATTGCTAGCAAGCTATCATTAAAGCTATGTTATTTTTTAATATTTTTAATTATTGGATTTTTGGCCCGAATTTTCTTAACTAATATAAATATAGCTACAGTTGAAACTAAAAGAATAAGTAATACAGTTGCTATATTTTGACCAAGATAGTTAGGTAATCTACTTGAACTTGAAACTATATGAAAATTAAAAATTAATTCGTTTCCAAAATCATCAAAAATTCTAATTCGATATTCGCCAATTTCTTCAATAATGATTAAACTTTCAAAATCAATTAATTCGTCATTTATCATAATTTGATTTTCGGAACTTAAAAAAATGTGAACCTGGTTATTTGTCCAAAAAGATGATCTAATATCAATTGAGATTAAATCATCGTCAATTAATTCATAAAAACTTGCATTTTGTATTCGGTTGCGAATTGAGAAGTGCGCAATCGAATAGTTGCCTGCTTCATCTGTGACTATAATTGTAAAATCTCCATTTTCGTGAATCCAATTGTTTTGAGAATATGGCATTCCATTTAATAATGCAGTCGAATTTGGTTTATCCCAAGAAACTCTGACCATTTGATTAGCTAGTCCTAATTGATTAACATTTATTAAATTTAATACCGGAGGAATACGATCGATTGTAAACCTAAATTCAGATATGTTATTTGCTAAATCGCGCAAAATTATCAAATGAATTCCTGGCTCAGTAATTAGACTTCCTGAAATATAAGGTAAATCATTTAACGTCGCTGAATAATTTGAATTATCCCAAGAAAGAAAAACATTACCATTTGTGATTCCATTAATTGAAACACCGGTTAAATTACCTTGAGGTCTTGTTCTGATAATTGTAAATATGTAAATTGAATAATTACCTGCAAGATCTGTTAAAATAATTGTATGAAAACCTTCTTCGTGAATCCAGACATTTCTTGAATAAGGCAAACCGTTTAGAGTTGCTGTAGCAATATTACCGTTTGGATTGTCATTCCAAGTGAATCGAACTTCAGAGTTTGTGTGGCCGCCGTTTGAAACACTATTTAAAGTACCAGATGGAGATGTATGATCAATTATGAAAGTAAATATAGTTTCATTATTAGCTAAATCTCTTAAAACAATCCTATGATTGCCAACTTCAGTAATTTCTGTTCCTGACAAATATGGATTTCCATTTAAAGT
>WRBM01000070.1 GCA_009784525.1 Erysipelotrichales bacterium
ATTTATTTTTATCAAATAACTGAAATTGTTATCTTATTGATAGTATATTCACCAAAATGCAATAACTGTCAGTTAATAATAAAAAATGATTAATAAATTCGATATTTTTTCTCTTTAAATAGGCTCTTTATAGCTTTGTATGGTAAATTCCATTAAAAAAATGAATTATTTAAGCATTTTTATTTTATCATATTTTATTCAATTTTTGACAAAAAAATATTCGACAAATTTTGACATACTATATACAAAGCGTGTGGATGGAAAAGAGACTTTAGAAAATGCACAGAATATTTGTGTAAATTAAAATTATTTCATTTAGCGAAATGTCTTCTTCTGAACAAAGCACTGTAGACGCGTTTGAAGGTAGAGATTCATATAATGAAACGATGAATAATCAAGATTATTTTATTACCAAGTTTAGCAAGTTGCGACTGATATAAAAAACGAAAGATGCCAAAATTCTGCTTGGCGTCTAACTTTTATCTTATAAACTGATGTTTGGTTGAATCGTTGAATGCGAATAACATTAGCAATCAAAATTTATCTCTTTCTTTCGATAATACCGCCAACTGCACCACTGGATCCAACGTGCCCAGTAGCAGCGCCACCTCTCATTGGTCCACCAGAACCACCGGCTCCTCCGTTACCTCCTTGAAATAAAAGTAACGAAAAATTATTTATTATTGTATTATTATAATAAACTGCATGTCCGCCCTGTCCGCCAGTTGCTCCAGTTCTTCCTCTCTGGCCAGCCGCACGGAAACCTTGTCCAGCACCACCACCAGCTCCGCCGGCGCCACCACTTATTGATAGTTCCATGGCACTAAGATTTATGGTTACTACATTACCTTCTATTCCATGTCCGCCTCTACCGCCAGCGCCGCCCCAGCCACCATAAGAACTCGAACTGTTAGTGTTGCCTCCGCGACCACCGACACCACCAAGACCACCAATTATATTAGCCAAGCGCATATGAGAAGAAAACATTACTTGATTAGTCGCATAAATTGCTGTGCCACCAGAACCGCCAGCGCCACCAGTGCGACCATGATTAGCTACACCTGATCCGCGATTCGCACCAGTACCGCCTGTTCCACCAGTGCCCCCTGTAATATGAAAATCACCTTGCAAATTCACGTTAGCAGCTGTAATACCACGACCTCCATCGCCGCCTCTACCACCGGGATTACCATTATCGGCGCCAGCGCCACCAGTGCCTCCTGTAATATTAAATACACCTTGTAAGTTTACATGATTAGCCGCAATTCCGTGGCCCCCGTTGCCACTTGTTCCGCTACGACCTCCAATAATAGATGTCCGAAGTGTACCGATAGAATTTACATTTACAGTACCAACCGAATATATTCCATTACGACCTGCGCCGGTACCTGCTCCCTGCCCTCCAATAATATTATTAGAGCCCTGGAAAAAGAGGTGTAAATCATTACTATTAGTTGATCTAATTCCATCAGATCCTATCGGTGCTTGCATCGCAAAATCTTGAAAAATAATTCTAAGTGGATTAATTCTATTTTCTATCATTACATGAGTATTGAAAACATGATTTATTCCTCTACCAATAATTCTTATTGAATTCAAATTATTTGCGATTGAAATAACTTGCGGAGGTGCCAAAAGTGCATTGGAAAAATCTAGTGTCATATCATGGTTTCCTGTACCTATAGACGGTAGGTCTCGCCAAAAGTATTCTGGAAAATCAATCATTTCTGTTGTTGCTGTTTTGCCAAAATTCCCGCCTACAACATCAAAATCAAGACCAAATCTTGGTTCAGGTGTAGTGCGTGCTGAAATAATTGCTTCCATGCTCAATAAGTTATTATTATCCAAACTTGTAGTAATTATAAAATAAATATCAGCAATAGCAAATAGTGACAATCTATAATCTCCTACTGGCTCATTATTATTTCCAATCGTAAAGGTTATAGACTCTGATATACTTTCAGAGATTGACGTAGCTGTTGCGAATGTGTCAGTTGTTGAGTTAGTATTAGTTGTAACTGTCCCCCATGTACGAGAAAAGTGGCGATTAACTTGAAGATTGACAGGTGATTCTGATCCCGTTCCGGATGTTACAGAAACACCAGCAGTATTCATTCTGGTAGTTGCAACCGAATGTGAAACTGTTTCTGAAAGCGCTCGTTGAACGTTTTCTTCTGAAATAGTTGTTCTTTGGAAAGATACTGTAATTGGCGTTACCCCATTAAAAGTAATAGGAATAGTCGAAGCAATTGGAACATTTGTTATCATTCCGCCATCAATTAAATAAAAATTGTTAATTCCATCAGTGGCCGAATCAATTATAATCGGCAATCCTCCTGTTACTGGTGCACTTGTCACTTCAAATCGTGCTCTTGACATAGATAAGGTAGTGTCTATGTCAGCATTACTTTCTCCAGTTCCTATGTCCAAATTACAAGCAATCAATGATAAGACAAAAATCATAAAAAATGGCACAATAAAAATCTTTTTTTTCATAATAATCAATTCCCCTTTTTAATTTTTTTGAACTATATTTTTATAAAATTTCATTTAACAAGAGCGAAACCTTCCTTGAACATTTTTAAGAATTAATGAAGTGAATCTGAATCAAACTGGAGTCATTTTGTTCAACTCCTTTATTTAAGTAAAATAAAAAGTCATCAAAGATCAAAGAGCTTAATGACATATTTTTGTGGCAATAATACTGGATTAACTAAAGACTGGCCATAAAAATGCGTCAAAAATTCCTAATACTACTTTTTATTTTTATCATTATAACATAAAACTTTCCTAAAAAATGTCGAATATTGCTAAAAGAGTCGAAAAAGTAAAAAAAAGATGAAAAATTGCAGATTCATCTGAAATTTACCCCTCATCATAACAATGCCATGGAATCAAATCTTGATTTTCTCGGCATAATCCTTTTAAGCACTCGTTGCAAGAAGTTTATTCTAATTTCCTTTTCTTTGCTTCTTATTCTTAAATGTCTTCCTTTGAACAAGTAAGGATTCGCATGAGGTTTGATAAGTTGCAGTTGACATAAAAAATTTGCGGAGAAAAATGCTCTGAGGATTTTAAAGTTATTGTGCAATCCAAATTGCTGTAAATACAATTTCTTGTGTAAAATCAAATGTCATATCACTAAAAATAGGTGTTTCAAATACATATCCATTATGATACCATCCTATGAAATCATAATTTGGTTTAGAGGTTACTAGCCACCATGCAATATAAGGTGAACTTGGAAAATGACCCGATTCACGATTATTCGCTAGTTGTATATTAACGACTTCTGGCAAAAACTCAAATGCTCCACCAGTTTCAAAAGTAATTGTCCTTAAAACAACGCGAGGATTGCCAATCCATTCATTTAAGTGTAGGAAAGCAGTCCATGTCCATAAATGAATAAAATACGAAGGAGTATACCATAAATAGTTAAACATTTGTCTCTGAAGTGTTTCAAACCCAAGCATATTCTCCGTTATGTAAAAATCGTGTATTATTTCATTTCTGAAATGACGAAAAAAATCTTGATTTATTTCAAAAATAGTAGCATATCCTATTGCACCGTCATCAAATAAAATAAATAAAGAAAAGTCGGAGTTAATAGTTTTATTAACACTCATCTCGTCGAGCCAGTATTGAGCAATATCTTGAGCATGTATTAAAACTATCGTAAAATAAAAATTTCTTAATGTTATTCTTCCAAAATCTGTGTATATAAAAGAAGCAATAAACAAATCTTCTAATTGAACCTGTCTATTATTGCTACCGAATTGAAAACTTAGTGTATTGTCTTCGAAAATTGTAACTTTGCTATTCGTATTAAATATATCATTATCTGCTTGATGTAAAACCTTGCGGTTGTTACAAGCTGATAACATAAAAAATCCAATGAAAATTAAGCATAAAATAATAATTCTCTTCATTCGTTTTCTCCTTTGATTGCTGAAAAAAATATAATTTAATAATTCCTTCTCTTTAATGAAACAATTAATAAGGCAACTGAAAAGCCTATATAAATCAAGCCAACAATGGCAATGAATAAGGATAAAAGACCATTATGCAATTCATTAATAATTATTTCACGGAATTTAAACCCAGAAAAAATCCCTACTGCAAATATTACTGATGAAATAAATAGATGCATCTGAAAATTTCCAATATATCCCTTAAAAACTTTATCTCTAATAAAAGAATTGCCATAACCACTATCCATTTCGTTATAAATGTCAGCAAAATGAATCCCATTTATACAAAATACTATGACTAATAATCCTAATAATCCAGTAAACCAAAATTCATTTCTTTCTACTAATAAAAGGATAACAACAGTAATTACTAATATCATTAACAAAATTGTTACTCTCATCAATTTTTTGTTTGCCGTGCAACAACAAATATTTAAACCAAGAGATAGTCCCACCGGCAAAGCAATAAAAACAGCAAAAATTTCTTGAGGTTCAAATGGTAAATCAAGAAATCCTATAAAAATTAATCCTAAAAATCCTAGTTGAATTAGCATAAAAAGAATAAACCATGATTTATAAAACTTATTTTTTTCTTTTTTCTGCATCAATTCGTATGCTTTAAACTCGTCAGCTCTAGTTTTGGCCAATATTTTTTGATGTTCTGATTCTGCAGCAGCGCGTTGGCTAAACTCATTCTCTTCAAACTCAATTGTGTCAATAATTTTTTCTCTATCAAATTTATCTCGGTGACCTTTAACTATAAAACGGTTTCCGCAAGAGTTACATTTTCCAGTACTATCAATTACTATTCCAGACTCAGTATAATAACCAGTCCTACCTGACGATGCATAAAATTCATTGCCACATTTAGGACATTTAAAATCAGCCATACTTCTCCTCCTATCGACTTTTATCACGCAACAAAAATCAGATGAGATATTGTGCTCATTGAAGTTTTTTACTATTTTTAATTTTATTTATTAAATTAGGATTTCGCTTGAAATTTCAGTGCACGATGAGAAATCTTCAGTTTGCTTTTCATAAATATTCTTTAAATTATTCATAAAAAC
>WRBM01000071.1 GCA_009784525.1 Erysipelotrichales bacterium
AAAAGCTATGTCCCAACCAGAATTGTAAGACCATTCGCCTGTAATTAAACGTTCTGAAATATCTCCAACGCCCCTTGCGGTTACAGCTCTTGTGCCATGATAAAGAAAAGCTCCTGTTCTACCAAACATTCCTAATTTTACTGCTTTCTTTTTAGGAGCCGTAAACGGTAATAACGTTCCACCTGAGGCGGCTGTAATTCCGTATAGTGCTACTAGTGTTGCGGTGCTTATCCAAAATCTTCTCCAACTAAATGGCGGTATTTCTTCTGGATCAAAGACAACCGGCACACTATTAAAAATGTTATGCCAATTAGCCGGAAAGTTTATTGGATTGCTGATAGTGTATAAATTGAAACTTCCAGCCTCATGAATATTATACAACATTTCTTCCAAATCACAAGGGCTAATGAACATTTTTGTTACTGGAGAGTAATATCTACCCTCGATTTGATATAAATTACTTTCTTGATCATAGAAATGGCTCTTCCATCTAAACGGATTCATTATTGCTGGATGATGAGGATTATTTTGTGCCGTAATTTCAACTGGTTGGGTATTTGCATTATTATTGGCGTAACTAAAAATCCTGTGTTCGCCCCATGCAGTATATTCGTAAAATATAATTTCACCAGTTCTAACCCGCCTAAGACCAACAATGTTTCCGATAGTATCCTTAATATAATACCACACTTCTACTCTAGTTGTTCCATCTATATATTGAAAGCCAACCATTTCATCCGCATTATAGAAGTAAGTTAATGCTCTTCCCTGATTATCTCTTTCTGCTAATAACTTCGGACCATCATAATAATAATTTATCACTCTTGCGCCGACTGTTTTCCTAAAACGAATGCCTTCAATATTATACTCGTATTTTGAGACCACTGATCCTCTGGTATAACTTTCTAATATATTGAAACGCGTATATTCAAGTGTATCTGTTCCCATCCTTATACAATTGCCTAGGCGATCATAACCGAATGTCATTAAGCCACTGATATCTGTAAGACGACCGTGAGTATAAGTATACTGTCTGATAATTCCTGAGATAGTTTCTCTTGATACGCTGCCATCTAAGTTATAATTATAAACTCTACGACCACTCTCTAAAAACAAATTACCAGATAAGTTCTCTTCGATTAGTTGACCAGCAGTTCCATATTGATAGTTGTTGGTTGCGGTTCTTCCCCTAAAATGAAAGGCTGTGAAACTTGTACTTGCAATTCTTTCACCAATACTCATTGAACTTGTTGAAGAATAGAGATTATGTGACTCTGTTATTGAGCTAGGAATAAAGGTATTTGCATGATAAAGGATATCTTCTAATATTCTACCAGAGCCATCAAGAGATTTATCTTTTCTTGTAATCCTTCCTAAGCCATCAAATGTATAAGTAGTTCTTTCACGATGAATATTACTTGCTAATAAATCGAGAGTTTCTATAATTCGAGGATTTATAAACACTGTATTATCAACAATAATATCATTATCATGTGCTCTTCTACCGATTCCAAATCCTTCTAAACTATAACTAACTCGTTCCACGCCTGATGCACTGATAGTTGTTAAAGTTCCATTTCTATATTCTTTAATCTCAGTATCATCGTGAGTATAGTCAAAGGTTTGTTGTCTGTTTTCAAACGGATCATGATAACCTGTAATTCCTGAAACGACTTGACTTTCGCTGACTATCTGCCTGCTAAAGCTTGTTTGAGATCCGTTCTGATTAATACTTGTCATTCTACCAAAATTATCCATAGAAATAATCGTAGTATCGGTTGCCGTAGTTAATCCACGATTTCTGAACCCTCTTCTTGTTATGACGTTATTATTTCTATCAATTTCTGTTTCTGTATGCAAGACCCTAAGAGTTCCCTCAACATAAAAGCATCTAATCAGATTATCCAGTTCGCCATATTCAAACTCATAGTGATAATTTGTTCCTAAATTTCTTATCGCCGTTACTCTTCCACTGGTATCGTATGTCATATTATTGCGCGAATTAAAGTTATCATTCACAACATCTAACCTATCGCCGAATAAATTTGTAGTAAAATTAATGACATGAGTGCTGATAGGATCTGTAGCACCAATTGAAGTTAAATTGACGCGCTCTTCTCTTGAAACTTCTCCTAAAGGATCAATTGTATTTAAACGAATTTGATTTCTCTTAGTTGATAGAATCTCAAGATTGTCAAGATCGTTTAAAGTAAAATCTAAGCTTTCACCAGAAACTCTTGGATGATTAATAGATTTTACTGAAGTTCCATGAACATCATAAAAATAATCAGTATATGCACCATACTCATCGACTTCTAAACGGACACGACCTTGAAAATCAATCCAAATACGTTTTTCAGAACTTATATTTCCTCTATGAGCTCTCGTAATTATGTCAAATCCTTCAGGATTGTTGTTCCTGATGCTAGGAGGCAATCTGTAAAATAATGTCCTTATATTCACGCTAGCATCAGGTGTGATATTTTCCAAAAAATAATGAGCTTGATGATGCCCAATTAACGCAACTGGAAACGCATCCTCACTATTAAGCAAACTTACATTATTAACTGGAAATTTTAGTCTCCCATCACAAGCTGAAAGAATAAAAGGATTAGTTCTTGTTCTAATTAAACTCTGATAAGTTCTTTGAACATCTGCTTCATTCATGAAAAAAGAGTTATTATAAAATCTTGTGACTACTTGGTTATTATTTCCATCAGTAAATTGAACACGATTTATATGATGGAAGGCAACTTGTGCGCCGTCAGTTCTAGTTAAAAACATTGTTGCTCTTTCACTAAAAACCATTTTCATTCCGGCAAATCTAACCATTTCAAAACTTTGACCACTTAAAAATCGCATTTCTACACTTTCTACTATGCGGTTTGGAATTTCACAAAACACTTCAACATATTGCCAAACACCTACAGCTGTACCATCAATAACTCCGAAATTCTGCGTTGTATAACGAGTAGTTAAGGCAGGCGTGTTATGAGATGTGATGTCAATACGAACCAGACTACTTCCACTCCAGGCTCTTTCGATTCGTAACCAGAAACCAATTGTGAAAAATCTTACATTTGGACATCTGTTAGTTCTGTAATTTTGGATATCGCTTAATCGTAAAATCGAAGTATCGGTATCTCCGGCAACAATATTTGTATTTCCTGGAACACGTTGCGCCAAAACGCCATTGATTCTGTCAGAGTCTGTCCACGGTGTTCGCATAATATCTTTGCCTGGTCTTTTCTCTAATTCTCTTAAATTTGTTCCGGTGGTAGCAACAGATTCAAAAACGGCAGTCAAATCGCCTTCTGAATTAGAAAAATAGTTGAGTTCAATCCCCTTTTCATTTGTGACTCTTGATCTATTAATATCAGTTCTAAAATTATTAGAAGAAACAATTCCGTTAGTTTTAAAGTTTGCGGAAGTTATTTCGCCAAAGAATGGAATATCTAAAGCTCCGCGAGCTCTTAACACTCCTTGATTAGCTACAATTGCATTTCCAAAACCACTCTCTACTCTTTCAACTCTTCGGTGGTTTTCGCCCTCAAGTTCTGCTTGATAAGATATCCTTATTAATCCGGAATCCTTTGAATCAAATAACCCAGCAATTCTTGTTGAATTGTTATCATAAGAAATATGCGTGACATGTTCGTTGGCTCTTTGTGTAGTTCTTCTTCCACGTCTTGTGATTGTCCTTAAATTATTATTTAAGTCATAGTCATAATGAAAAGATAGTCTTATATTTCCGTTTGAAATAAATCTAATTTCTGCTAACCTTGAACTAACATAATGAAATGTTATCGACCTTGTCCTTCTCCTATTATCAAATACTTCTGATAAATTGTTACCTATATAGTTATAAATCTTGCGATTTGAAGGATTTTGGCTTGAAATACTTTCAATCAATCTTCCGTTTATATTAAAAATTAATTGATTCTCCTGCTCATCTGTAATCACAAACCCATCAGCTAAAGAATGATTTGGTCCGGTTGTTGTTAAAATAAGGTTTAAACCACTGGTGTCATAATATCTGAATGTATTACCAGAGTGAGTTAAATAGACAAATATATGAGAAAAACCATTTTCATCTATATACTCAAATTCCTCCTGAATACGAACAGTAAAATTACGCCTTATTAAAAATTGCTCAATATTCAATTTCCATAAGCCTCTAAAAGTTGTTGTTGCTCTTGAGCTTAATCCTTGATTATATAAATGACGGATATTAACTCTAAAAGATCCGCTTCCAATTCCAGCAGCTGGAACTTCTGCTTTAATTCTTCCGGTCACAACATTGGTGGAAACTGATGCATTTCTAATTCCATTACTGACTCTTGTGTGATTTATTTTTTCTTGCATTTTTTATGCTTCCTTCCTAGTTTTTTAGCGCAGATAATTCTTTGTTGCTTTTTTTGACATAACTGTTTTCATCGCCTTTACTTTGAGCTAACGGAGCTAACGCACCTTTGACATTAACTTTACGCGTAAGATCAACCAACTCGTCTATCTTTTTACCGATTTCATCGCTAGAAAGCTTAATTCTTTGTTTAGCAGCAACTTCCGCAATTCTCATTAATACATAAGCTTTCTTTTCAGCTCCAGAAAATTGTGTGAATTTCTCTGCTTCTTCAATAAAAGGAAGCAAAGCTTCTTCGATTTTAATAAAATTTTCCGCTTTTTTCTTCTTCTTAAGGACTTTCAAAAGTTTAACAAAGCACGTTAGTGCCGTAATAAATAATGTTAGTG
>WRBM01000072.1 GCA_009784525.1 Erysipelotrichales bacterium
AATATTTTGCCAGACATTATTAATCGTATCCCAAACATAAAGATCTGGATTAATATAGTAAAACTCACCTGCTGTTCCTACTGGTATTTCTTGTTGCAGCTCAGCAAAACTAGCAAATGTTCCTACTATAGTTCCAACTGTCCCAGCAACTCCTTGAATGCCTTGCGGACCGACTGGACCCTCAAGTCCTACTTCACCTTGGATACCTTGTGGTCCGGCTGGACCTTCAGAACCAGTTTCACCTTGTAATCCTCTAGGACCTGTTTCGCCTTGAATACCTTGCGGACCAGTTTGACCACGCTCTCCACGCAATCCTCTTTCGCCTTGTTGTCCGGTATCTCCTTTTGGCCCCTGTATACCTTGCGGTCCAGCTGGACCAACTTCTCCCTGAATTCCTTTTGGACCAGCAGGGCCCGCTGGACCTGGAGGACCTTGTTGTCCTCGTTTATTACACTCAGAACAATTACACGACCTTGCGTTGCAATTCCATAAACAATCATAATTCAATTTCATTTTACATCCCTCATAATTTTTTTATTATTCTTATTAGAATATGCTAGTTATTGTCTTTTGCTATGTTTTGCATCTTGCAAAAAATTTTAAAAAAAATTAAGCAAGAAAAAAGAAGATGAATTTATCATCTTCTTGGACTGAATAATGCACTTAAATCATTGATTTCTAAACCCATTCTATGAATTTCTAAAATCATTGTTTCCAAAGCCTCAACAGTATTTGCGGTTGGATGCATCAAGATAATTGAACCTTTATCGATTTTATTCATAACACGGCTTAAAATCATATCTACAGATGGGTTCTGCCAGTCAATTGTATCGACATCCCACATCACCATTTGCATATTAGCTTCATCCATTAAAGCAACCGTTTCTTCATTAAAAGCACCTGATGGCGGACCAAAGAATCTGACTGTCTGTAAAGTTAAATTAGATAAGATATTATTAGCTGAAACAATCTCCGTACGTTGCTCATCTCTAGAAATCGTTCTAAAGTTTGCGTGTGACATAGAATGATTACCGATAAGATGTCCTTGTGTATACATTTCCATGATTAACTCCGGATGCTTATTCGCAAAGTTACCTTCGATAAAAAAGTTAGCTGGGATATCATGACGGGCAAGAATCTCAAGCATTTCCGGAACATATTCTTCGCCCCATGCTACATTGATTACGAAACTGACCATTGCTTTTCCACGATTTCCATGGAAAACCGGTCCCATTCTTAAATCATTTAAAGAGCCTGTAACTGGAATCTCTTCCCATACAATTAGATTTTCATTAAAATGATTCTCTGCTCGCATGCGATCAAAACTTGCTTGCACGTCTACTCTAAGGCCGTTTAATCCAGGAATGCGTTGCCAGATTGGGCAAAACCTAGGTTCTACCGGATCGACATTATTAGCTGTCGCAAAAGCATTAATTTGGACAAACAGTGGGTCTCTTTCAGAAACAACTGTGGTGTCTCTGTCGTTCAGGCCAATATAAAAAAGTATCCCGTAAGCGACACATATCAAAAGTAAAAATATTTTTTTCAAATTTATCACCTAATTAAATATATTATGGAAATATTGGTTTATGCTAATAAATAATTTTTTTTTCCTAATAATATAATCAAAGTATGATAAAATAAGTGTGGTGATAATGTGGGTATAATAAATTATCCTAATAAAAAAACTGTCTTTAAAAGCGTTACGAGCTATAAAAACCGTGGTATGGTTCTAGAAGATGACCTTAATGTGACAAATGAATACTATCGGGTTTATGATATTGCGGTTATCTATAAAAAGCCAATTCCGATTCAGGTTGTTGATGTTTATTATCCAGCCCGCAATAAGGCTGTGATAAAGGAAGCTTATTATAAGACTCCTTCAACAACTGATTATAATGGCATTTTTCAAGGTCGTTATCTTGATTTTGAAGCCAAAGAAACAAGTTCAATGACAAGTTTTCCATTAAAGAATATAAACCATCATCAAATTGAGCATTTAAATGCGATTGAAAAACATGGTGGGATTGCTTTTATGATAATTGCTTTTCAAAAGCTTGGCGAAGCTTATCTCGTTTCGATGACATTATTAAATAAATATTATCAGAATCAAAATGAGCGAAAATCAATTCCTTATAAGATTATAAAAGAAAATTCAAAGCTAATAGTTTCAGGCTATAAACCTAGACTTGACTATCTAAAAGCTGTAAAGGAGCTTTTCTTTGATTAAAAAAATTACAGGTTTTGCCTTATTACTTTCCTTACTTTCCATGCTTATTGTTTTAACATACGCTGCTTTTTTTGTCCGTAGCGCGATTAAAGCAGCACCTGAACTCGACCTTCAAAAAATAATTGCCTCTTCTTCCACTAAGATTTACGATAAGAATGATCGGCTTATTTTAGAATTAGGTCTCAAAAAAAGTGAATATACAACTTATAATCAAATATCTAGTAACATGATTAATGCGATTACGGCAGTTGAGGATGAACGTTTTTTTTCGCATCACGGACTCGATTATAAAAGACTTGTTGGCGCAACTTTGCAAAATGTGCTTTCGAAAAAATATTCAGAAGGCGCATCAACTATTAGCCAGCAATTAATTAAAAATGCATTTTTAACAAGCGATAAGACTTTAAATAGAAAAGTTCAGGAAATGTATTTAGCTTACGAGTTAGAAAAATATTTGACTAAAGAACAAATTCTGGAAGCTTACTTAAATAACATTCTCTTTGGCAGACGAATCTATGGAATCGAACGCGCGAGTAATTATTATTTTGGCAAAAAAGCCTCAGAACTTTTAATTGAAGAGGCAGCAATGCTAGCTGGAATGATTCAACTTCCCAATTTTTACAATCCGTATATTAACATTGAAGATACATTAGCCAGACGGAACCTTGTTCTATATTTAATGTGCAAGAATAAATATATTTCCAAAGAAATGATGGAAGATTTACAGAATAAGCCGATTGTCTTAAATAAAAACAATAATTTACTTAATGAGAATTTTACGGTTTACTCTTCTTATCTTGATTATGTTATTCAGGAAGCTCATCTAGACTATAATTTTGATCTTTATGGTTTGGATTTGAAAGTTTATACAAATGTCGATCCGCTTGTCCAAAAAAGCATCTATGAAATCATGAATAATGAAACGCAAATTTTTCCTGATGACAAAATAAAAGCCGGTATTATTTTTATGGACAATAAAACCGGTATTATTGAAGGTATTGGCGGACAAAGAGAATTTGAAAGCTTAAATGTTAATTACGCAACCTCTGTAAGGCTGCAGCCTGCTTCAACAATCAAACCTATTTTAGAATTTGCGCCGGCTTTTGAGTATTTAAGATATAATCCGGCAAATTTAATTTTGGATGATAAAATTACTTATTCTAATGGCGAATTGATTAATAATTGGGATGGTCAATTTAAAGGTCATATTACAATTCGTGAAGCTTTAGTTGATTCTAGAAATATTCCAGCTTTAAAACTTTATCAGGAACTAGATAAAGCTAAAATTTATGAATTTTTGACAAAGCTAAATTTACATACATATGATCCTCCACTTGAAGCACATTCTATTGGCGGCTTCTCTGATGGCTTTACGGTATTAGCTATGACTAATGCTTATCAGATGTTTGCTAATGAAGGTGATTTTATTGAAGCAAAAGCCATTCGTAAAATTGAATTCCAAAACAATAGTTATTCTGCTAACAATGGTCCAAAGCGCTTATTAAGTAAAGAAACTAGCTTTTTGATTACTGATATTCTTCACGATGCTATCAGTGATACCAGTGAGGAAATTAAAGGCATGTACTTAAGCGCCAAAACTGGGCAAAGTAATTATCCATATGATATTAGAATGAAATATGATATTCCTAAGGAAGCTGTTAAAGACTCTTGGTTTATCGGTTATTCTAAAAACAAAACCTTAGGTGTATGGACTGGTTATGATTTTATTGATGGTACTTCTTACTTAGATAGTGCTAGCAGAGACATCTCAAGAGTTATTTGGACTCAGTTAATGCGGTTATATGGGATTTATGATCAAAAAGCTCCTGAAGTGCCTTCTGGTTTAACTAAAGCAAATGTAGAAATTATTGGTAATAAGTTATATTTGGCGGACAAAATAGGTCCTAATACTTTTACTGATTACTTCTTAAATGGAACGTTACCGCGAACAAAAGCGAAATAAATACGCTTTAAAGAAACACTGCGCTTCTTTTCTTTACAAGAAATTACAAGCTAACCTGTAACCTTATGGGTGATGTTAGACCGCTATTCCTCAAACTCTGAATCACTTCATCGTCTTTGGGTTTACTTTTTGCCATTATATTTAAACTGGCATTAATATCTGAATTGATAAGCTTTCCTGTCTTAGTCTGAAATAAACGATTATTTCTCTTACCGAGATACTCATCAGCCTTAGCTATCTCTTCATTATCATAAAATGAACATCTTGATGTATAAGCTTCGTTTTGAAGCTTAACTTCAATATTGTTCCTCTTAGCTAATAAGATAAGCTTATTCTTAAACTTAAATAAAGGTAATCCGACAAAAGACTGGTTAATGACAGCTTTCTGTTTATTAGTCAATTCATCATTCTTGATTCCATGAGTTTTTAGTCCTTTATTATAACCGATAATGATTTCACCAATTTCTTTCTTCATCGCTAAATCAATTATCTGTCTG
>WRBM01000073.1 GCA_009784525.1 Erysipelotrichales bacterium
GCTTGAAATATATAACGCTAAGAAAAAGTAGTTTGTTTTGTTATTTATTTATAGCCTGTCAGAACAGGTTTTTTCGTTTTAGATGAGCGCTATTTTGAAAATGCACTTTCCTATGCAATAAAATAAAAAAGGAATTTCTTCCTTTTTAAATTGATTTAACGATAAGTTTAATCCCGGTTTTCTCTTCAGAAGCAATCATAATGTCCGAAAAAGCTGGAATGCAGATTAAATCCTTGCCGGTTGGGGCTACATAACCTCTGGCAATCGCAATCGCTTTGACTGCCTGATTAATCGCACCTGCTCCGATCGCTTGGATTTCAACGATATTTTTTTCCTTAAAGCAGTTGGCTAAAGCTCCCGCAACGGAATTTGGTTTAGATTTTGATGATACCTTTAATGTCTCCATATGTCCTCCTAAATACTGATTTATTAATATTTATTCAGACCTTGCAGCATTTATTCGTAAATCTTGATTTTTTCGATTTTTGGTCGTTTATTGTCGGATAAATCCAGAAAAATACCATTCAGTTGGCGATTTCCTGTAGCTACTTTAAAAGATTCTGTACCAAAACCTTTCAAAAATCGACTAACAATAATATCTTTTTCAACACCAATTACGCCATTTAAAGGACCAGTCATGCCAACATCGGTAATATAACAAGTCCCTTTTGGTAAAATTCTGTCATCATTAGTTTGTACATGTGTATGCGTACCAACTAAAGCATCTACTCGGCCATCTAGAAAATGACCCATTGCGATTTTTTCGCTAGTCGCTTCTGAGTGAAAGTCAACAAAATAATAATCGCTTTGATCATTTTTCAGAAATTTATCGATAACTTGAAAGGGACAATCAATCGGTAAATTCATATAAACGCGACCTAATAGATTAATTATCGTAATCATTTTACCATTAAAATTTATTTTTAAAAAACCACTGCCCTGACAATCCGGATAATTAAGGGGTCTAATTAAATTACTATTATCAATAAAATTAAAAACATCATGATTGCCAAATATATGATTCCCACTCGTTATAACATTTACCCCCAGATCCATAAACTCTTTATAGATTTTGTGGGTAATCCCGCGACCGTGAGCTGCATTCTCACCATTAATAATTAATAGCTGATACTTATATTTATTCTTTAGTTCAGGCAACTGAAGCTTTAAAAACTCTCTTCCTGGCTCACCAAAGATATCTCCAATAAATAAAATCTTAATAAACATCAACTCCTTTCATTTAAAAAAAGCGCAATATGCGCTTTTCTATTTTGCTACGTCTGTCGCCCGTGTTTCACGAATAACGGTGACTTTTATTGTTCCCGGATAACTGAGTTTATTTTCAATTTCCTCTTTTATTTCACGAGCAATTCTAAAGGTTGAAAGATCATCAACTTCTTCAGGTTTAACTAATACACGGATTTCTCTTCCAGCCTGAATCGCAAACGATTTATCAACGCCTCGAACTTTATTGGAAATATCCTCTAATTGCTCAATACGTTTAATATAGTTTTCTAACTGTTCGCTTCTTGCGCCAGGTCTTGCGGCACTTAAAGCATCAGCAGCCGCTACTAAAACACCAATAATCGTTTCAGCTTCGCTATCACCATGGTGAGAAGCAATCGCATCAATAACAATTTTATTTTCGCGATATTTTGTACATAATTCTACACCAATTTCTACATGGCTACCTTCAATTTCATGGTCAACAGCCTTACCGATATCATGCAGTAACCCTGCTCGGCGTGCCATAATTTCGTTTTCACCAATTTCAGCAGCTAATTTCCCTGCTAAAAATGCTGTTTCAATAGAATGGTTTAAAACATTTTGACCAAAACTTGTCCGATAATTAAGTTTTCCAAGTAGTTTGATTAAATCAGGATGTAATTTACCGATTCCCGTCTTAAAGACAGCCTCTTCCCCTGATTCACGGATAAACATTTCAACTTCTTGTCGGCTTCTTTCTACAAGTTCCTCAATTCTTCCCGGATGGATTCTACCATCATTAACAAGACTTTGAAGAGTCTTTTTGGCAATTTCTCTACGGATTGGATCAAATCCTGATAAAACAACTGCTTCAGGAGTATCATCAATAATCAAATCAACACCAGTTAAAGCTTCAATAGTTCTGATATTTCTTCCTTCGCGACCAATGATTCTTCCTTTCATTTCATCTGAAGGTAAATCAACAACACTGATAGTTCTTTCCGTTGTTGTTTCGCTAGCATATTTTTGTAGCGCCAGTGCTAATAAATTTTTCGCACGATTATGAATCTCAGCTTTAGCTTTTTCTTCCTCTTCCTTAATGAAAAGAGCAATTTCCACGCTTAACTTTTCACGGATATCAGACATAATGATTTCTTTGGCTTCTTCCTGACTAAGTGAAGCAATTTCGATTAATTTTGTTTCATGCTTTAGATTTAGCTCCTCAGCATTTTTGATTAAGTTGTCTAGTTCCATTTTACGGTCTTCCAGTTTTTGTTCCTTAGACAATAAAACTTCTTCTTTTTTGTCTGCATTTAAGATTCTACGATCTAAAGCTTCTTCTCGCTGAGCAATTTTATTTTCATGCTCAATAACCGTTTGTTTACGTTCTTTCAGATCTGACTCAACATCTCTTTTAAATTCTGCAACTTCTTGCTTTCCTTCTGAAATTGCTTCTTTTTTAACTTTTTCCGCATCCAATTTAGCATTTTGAATTATCTGCTCTGACTTTTCGCGGGTCGCTTTAAAACTTTTTTCGGAAAGCTTGACTCTTAAGAAATACCCAGCACCAATGCCGGCAATAAGCGCTAATGCAGAGATGATAACGGTAATAATTATGTCTATTTCATTCACCTCTTTTTTTATTTTACTGCCAGATTTTCCTCATTTTATAGTTGTTTCTGGCACACATTTATCCTTTACAATTATACATTATCTTTCAAAAAAAGTCAATAACTATTGATTAAAAGATTAATTTAGTATATAATAATAAAGAAATTTTCTTGATAGTTTGGGCAACAGATAATAAGGAGTATTGATAATAATGAAAAAAAGCCAAAAAAAGAAAAATGAGAATACTTTTTTTAGAAAGATTCTCAGGCTAAACAAAAAAATTCTTTTCTTGATTCTTTTCTTAATCGTTTTACCATTAATCGTCATACCAACAATTTATATTCATCAGTATGCGACTAACCGACCACAAATTAACTTCGGCAATCAAAACAATCCGATTAACGCCAGCGAATTTAGAAATTATCGACGCTCCAATACTTTTGATATCCAAGTCACAACTGATCTTAGTCCGCAAGTTGATGATGGCGAAACTTTTGAGGCGAGTCGCTGGACTGTAAATTTTACAATTAGTTTTCGTGACGTAGAGTTTGAAAATTTTGTTAATAATAGTGCAAGGATTCAAATTGAAGGTGAATGTAATTGGCAAAGCTGTCGATCAACTTCTGGTCAACAAACCTTAAGTAACAATAATCCTGCTTGGGGCGCTACTAAACAATTTAATCCTGTCTCACCTAATATGACTGTTAATCATAACATGCCATTAAGACCACTACCTTTCATCAGGATTAATAGGCCAACAGTTTATGTACGAATTACTTTTGAGACTAGAGAAACTGCTACTTCACCAATAACGACGCACACGCATTTTTACAGAATTAGTGCAAGACAGCTACAAAGAAACCTTCGCTAGTTTAGTAACTTACTCTTTAAAAATATTTACAAAATAAAACAAGGAATGATTTCTACATTTTGAAGAGAAATCATTCCTTTTAATATAGTGCCTTAATTATAAATTATAAACTTATGTCAAGGCAAAATTTTACTTTTAATAATTTTTCAGCAGACACAAACAAAAATCTGTGAACATAAAAATTATTTATGTGTTGAAGAAAATATTAAGCCAATAATAACCAATCCTTTTTAGCGGAACAAAAGCGAAATAAATACGCTTTAAAGAAACACTGCGCTTCTTTTCTTTATAAGAAATTACAGGCTAACCTGTAACCTTAAAGGTGTTGTTAGACCGCTATTCCTCAAACTCTGAATTAC
>WRBM01000074.1 GCA_009784525.1 Erysipelotrichales bacterium
ACGAATTTTACCTTTTTTAATCTTGTAATTGTCAGCAATCCGAGCTCCAACAAGAGCCACAATCACCTTAATTCCTGCCTTGACATTTGGTGCACCGCAGACAATCTGCAAGGGTTCTTCTTCCCCTACCTCAACTTGGCAAAGGTGAAGGTGCGTGTCAGGCACATCCTCTATTGAAAGCACCTGCCCCACGACAACCTTAGACAGTCCCTCATCACGACGGACGATTCCCTCAACTTCAATTCCTGACAAAGACATCTTCTCTGCCAACTGCTCAGCCGACACCTCAATGTCAACCAGTTCTTTTAACCATTTGTATGATACTTGCATATTTTATTTTTCCTTAATCTTCACTTACACATTCTTATTTTCCCATTTTTTGATTATTTCAATAATCGGAGATGGATAGCTTATAGGTTGAATGTCAAATTTTAATGAATTTTCGACTTTTGTTTTTGCATTATGAATTCTAAATGAAAATTGCCAACCATTATTAAAATACATTTCTACAGTAGTATCATTATTGGGCTTTAATCGAATATCAATTAGTTCCGTTGGTAATATTGCTTTATTAAGTTTTTTTATTGGAGAATTCACTCGTGATTTTTTATTTAATTCCCCTTTTATATTAACAGCTAATATATGTGTTTCTCTTTTTTTATCAATAGAAATAGACTTATAAAAATCAAATTTTCCGACGAGGTATTCAACCATCCTAGTTACCATATGTGGATCATTTGAATATGCCCATTTTATTTCACCTATAAAAGCTTTTAGAAGAGGACTATAAACTCTATCGACTTTATCATCTCCCAATTCTTTCCATGATAAATTTTTGCTTTTTTGCTCATCTGTATATTCAAAAATTGGTTCAATTTTATTCCAATATTCTTCTGAACAAGGTATCCCATACCACTCTCTCCCAAAGTTCAGCGTACTTGATAAACGAGAATGTTTTACTGCAAAATGATTGTTTTTCGCTGAGATTCCAATTTCCCATGAAATATCTTTACGTGTAATAAGTAAATCACGCACATCTCCTTCCTTACCCTTTGTATCATCCTGTAATGATAATAAAAGAAAATCTTTAGAGCTCAAATCGTCAATCAGATTAGGTTCAAAATCTATAATAATCTCAAATGCTGTTTCTGCTGACTTCAAAAAGTTAATCTGCTGCTTTTCTTCAAGTGAATAGAAGTTGCTTTGGGCAACCTTAAATGAACTATCTTCTATAATTTTAGAGTACTTAACTCGTTCATTAAACACTTTTAACAAAGCAAATTCATAAGCTTTCCCATTTTTACTGCTTTTATCGGTCATAATATATTCTCCTTTACAAAATCCGCTATGGGTTGGGTAATTGCCTTCGCTAATAGCACTGGTACTGCATTCCCAATTTGTTTATACATTTTGTCTAAACGACCGTTTTCACTTATTTTTTCGTTCTCACCATCTGAAAATTCGTACCAATCAGGAAAGGTTTGAATGCGTGCTATTTCTCTTACAGATAATCGACGATTTTTTTTGCCTTGAAACTCCCATTTGTTTTTTTCTATACATTTCATTGGCATTCCTGCTGGGTGTTGTGGTGCTTGTCTCCCTGACGCCTGAATGGTAAACGACTGAGCTCCCCAAGATTTCTTGCGATTTCTACTCATATAAATTGTTGAATATGACCCCTCAAAATATGGACCGGGATTCTTTTCTAAATCTCCGATTGCTTCTTTTAGAGTTACAAATGGCAATTTATCAGAAAATAAATCATTGCTGTTTGCATGAGTAGGCTCAGGCAAATTATAATGATAATTATATTTTTGTTCAATTTTTTCTTTATGAACCCCTATTAGAAATACACGTTCTCTACTTTGAGGAACTCCGTAATCTCGAGAATTAACTAAATGGGGAGTTACTGTATAACCCGCTGAGGCAAAGTCTTCCACAATCTGTTTTAATACCTCCCCTTTACCCAAAGTCATCATTCCTTTTACATTCTCAGCCACAAAAAATTCAGGTTGAGCTTGCATTAATGCACGAATAAAGTGAATATAGAGAAAATTTCTAGGGTCATCTATTAAGCGTGGTCCTGCTTCAGAAAAACCAGGGCAAGGAAATCCACCTACCATCATTTCACTTTTAGGAAAGTGAGCAACTTTACGAATGTCTTTCTGATGTTGCTTCACAAAATCGGGGAAATTTTTTTTATAACTTTGATTTGCTTCAATGAACATATCATTTGTATACCCAGTATGGAAAATACTTTTAGAGCGAAGTTTTGCAAACTCCCTCTTATTCTGAAATGCTTGCATTGCTTTTTCGTCTCCAACTTCAGCAGAAAGTCCCGCAAGCTCTAATCCTAAATCTAATCCTCCAGCACCTGAAAAAAGAGAAGCAACGTTGAATTTATCTTTTTTATATTTTACTGTTTTAATAAATTCTAAATCTGCACTATTTTCAATAATTAACGACTCTTCTTCTTTTATTTTTTCAATTAATATCTTCTTAATTTCTTCAGTTTTTAGCTCCCGAATTTCAGCTTTGAACTTTCCACGAGAACTTTTATCTTCATTCTTGTATTGAATTTTTATGCTAGAAGATGTTGTGAGTAAATTTTCCATAATTATCCTTTTAATTCTCTTAAATTCTCTTGAATACGAATTTGTTCTTTAGCAATAATAACTAATAATGCTGTATTATAAATGTCATCATACCAATTTTCTTTTTCTAATTCAGTTAATTCAGACCATTTTTTATTGTAGACTTTGCTATTTTCATCTTCATTATTATGCCTAACATTCAAATTATTAAACATATAGAACAAATCATTTACTAAAGATATTTCATTTCCACTTTGTACAAATATTTCTTTTAATGTTTTTGATTTCAGTACTTTTCTTTCAGGTTCTAGGAAATCAGCAATTTTCTTCAATATAGATTTCTTGCTTTCAATATTTCCTTTATTTGCAAACCAATTATATTCCAGAATTTTGAGAGCTGTTACTTTATCTGTTTCAGAAACAATTTGAGCTGCTGCGGAAGCAGATATATTTTTTTCTACAATGATTGTAACTCCTTCACTGGTATCACTTAATTCATGATTAGATAAATTTAAAAAATAATTGATATTATCACGAATAATATTCCATGTCAAAATATGATCTGGATTATAAGCATCTACCTTATAATACTTATTAATATTAATGAGTAATTCTGAGTAAATAAAAAGTTTCTCTGTGGTATTTTCTGCATAACTTAGATAATGATTTCTGAAATCCACAATATTTGTATATCCCTGTCTATCTGGATAATGCAGAAATGAAAATTTTTGTAAAAATGCTAAATATGTATCATAGTTAAATATTTTTATTTTTATGTTTCGTATGGTATCAAATTGGTATAAAGAAAAATTTCTATTAAGAGCTTTTTCTAATTTATTTATCTCTTGCTCTGGGTTAAATATCTGAGTATCTAATAACTCTGCATAATTTTTTCTAACCATCTACCCTCCAAACTGCCCCAAAAATCTCACATCTCCTTGATAAAATCCTCGGATGTCATTGATTCCATAACGGAGCATGGCGATACGTTCTTGTCCCATACCAAAGGCGAAGCCTGAGTAT
>WRBM01000075.1 GCA_009784525.1 Erysipelotrichales bacterium
AGTTTAAATATAATGGCAAAAAGTAAACCCAAAGACGATGAAGTAATTCAGAGTTTGAGGAATAGCGGTCTAACAATACCTTTACGATTACAAGTTCAACTGTAACTTCGTAAAAAAGGGGCACCGGCCCCGTATCGAAAATTTATTTTCGTTTTGTTCATTTATTTGGGTGATAATTTGCGATAAACGGTTAGCTGAATTTTTATTGGATAAATGCTTATTTTATGTTTGGATATTATATAATAGGCTCTAATCTTGGTTGTTTTGTATTTTCCAGTGCTAAAAAGTAATTTATTTTCATATATTTTACTATCAAATAGGCAGGAGAAATGAAATTGAAACTCGAAAGAAAAATCACAGTAGTAGTCATCATACTTTCCCTGATTGGTGTTTTGATGATTTATAGCGCTTCGCAGATATGGGCGGAATTTAAACATGGGACTGAATATTTTTATCTGATAAGACAACTTGTATTTGCGATTATTGGTATTCCGCTGATGATTTTAATTAGCAGGTTTGATTATCGGCTTTTATATAAACATTCTACCGCTATCTATATTTTTGCGTTTACGCTTTTAGCTCTTGTACTTGTGCCTGGAATCGGTGTAGTCAGAGGAGGAGCTCGAAGTTGGATCGGAATCGGTCAATTTTCCATTCAGCCTTCAGAATTCATCAAGATCAGTGTTATTATTGTATTAAGTAAATATCTTGCAAAATATCAGGAGGATACGAAGAATCTTAAATCCGTTATAATCATCTTTTGTTTTGTTCTTTTCAATTTTATCTTTATTATGATTCAGCCAGATCTAGGCACAGGTTTAGTTTTAGTTCTGACAGCTGTCATCATGATTTATATTGGTGGAATAAAAATCAAGTATTTAGTTAACGCTGCGATTATCGGAGCAGTCGGTTTTGCTGGACTAGTTATCTCAGCGCCTTACCGAATGAACCGAATTTTAGCTTATTTAAATCCATGGGATGATCCACTCGGAACAGGATTTCAGAGTATTCAGGCATTATTCGCCTTATCGCCAAATGGTTTATTTGGCAGAGGCTTATTTAATAGTATCCAAAAATTCTACTATCTACCAGAACCACAAACTGATTTCATATTTGCGATTATCGTTGAGGAATTAGGGATGATTGGTGGTTTGATTATACTTGGTCTATTTGTGTTGTTATTTGTGTATGGGATTAAAGTAGCATATCGCTCAAAGGATAAATTCGCAAGTTTTTTGGCTTTAGGTCTTACTAGCTTGATATTCGTTCAAGTCTTTATCAATGTAAGTGTTGTTGTTGGACTTATACCAGTAACAGGAATCACCTTACCTTTTTTAAGTTATGGTGGTTCATCATTAGCGATAAATCTTATCAGTATGGGTATACTAATCAATATAGCTAAAAAAACAAAGGAGTATTAGGATGGTAATCGTAATTACTGCCGGTGGAACATTAGGACATATCAATCCAGCCTTATCTTTAATTAAAGAAATTCAAAATAAATATCAAGACGCAAAAATTTATTATGTCGGAAAACGAAGCAGCATGGAAGAAAAGAAAGTTAAAGAGCTTCCGGCAATAAGTTTTATTGAAACGACTTGTCTTGGTTTTTCTAAGAATATGTTAAGAAATATTAAGGCAATATATGTTTTTATCAAAGAAGTCCGAAGAATGAAGAAAATTTTAACAGAACTAAATTGTCAGTTAGTGATTGGAACAGGCGGAAATATTACAGGCAGTGTGTTATATGCTGCTGCCAAATTAAAAATTCCAACAGCTATCCATGAACAAAATGCAGTTAAAGGTATTACAAATGCCTTTTTAAGTAAGCGTGTAAGACTGATTTTTTCGACTTTTCCTAATGAATACTTAAAGTTTCCGGCTGAAAAAACAATTGTGACAGGTAATCCTAGAACTCAGGAAGAAGAAATCTTGCCAAGTGGTTTAGAACTTGTCGGAAATAAAAAAATCATAATGATAGCTGGTGGCTCATTAGGAGCTAAAGTTTTAAATGAAGCTGCTAGAGAATTGATTGAAACTTCTAGAGCTTATCCTTGGTTTTTTGTTTTTATCACTGGTGAAAAATACTACTCTTCTTATCAAGATTTAAGTCATAGTTTGAATAACTGTTTAGTAATTTCCAAAACTGATAAATTTTTGAGTTATCTTAATGAATGCGACTGTATTATTTCAAGAGCAGGTGCGACTACAATCGCAGAAATTATTGCCTTGGAAAAATCTTCAATCTTAATCCCGTCACCAAATGTTTCACGGAATCATCAAGAGAAAAACGCTCAACTCCTAGTCGAGAAAAAAGCAGCTCTGATGATTGCCGAATCGGACTTAAATGTCACACTTCTAAAGAGAGAAGTCGAAAGATTACTCACAGATAAAGTAATAAATATTGAAAATTTAAGAGCTCTTAAAATTACAAGACCAGCTGAAAAAATTGTAGAGGAGGCATTTAAGCTTATCAAAATGGAGGTTTAAATGTGGATATTGAGGAATTTGTATGTACAAACTCCCTCGGCAAAGTTTTACATAATCAGGATTTAAGAAAGCTTCTGTCAATTAAGACTAAAGGTATGGTCAGAAACTTGATTTTGCCAAAGGATAATCAAGCTTTAGTTAAGATTATTAATTTTTTGGGTAAGGGACATTATTATCTTTTAGGAAATGGTTCTAATGTAGTTTTTAGTTCAAATAAAACGATAGAAAATATTATCGTTTTAAAATATATGGATGAAAAGTTTGTTATTAATGATGATTTGTTAACTGTTAATGCGGGCTTTGCATTAAAAAAACTTTCTTATAAACTGGCAGAATTAGCTTATACAAATTTGGAATTTTTTTCAGGAATTCCAGGAACAATCGGCGGTGCCATCAGGATGAATGCTGGTTGTTATAAACAAGAAACGAAAGATTATTTAATAAGTGCTCTTTGCGCTGATCAAAATGGCGAAATTAAAAGCTACTCTAATGAAGAATTAAAGTTTAGTTATCGTAATTCCCTTGTTAAAGAGCAGAATTTAATTGTTTTAGAGGCAGTCTTTAAAATTAAGAAAACTAACGAAGATGTTTTAAAGACAATTGAAGTTTGGCGGGAAGATCGGGTTAAAAACCAACCATTAGAATATCCAAATTGCGGAAGTATTTTTAAGAACTCTTCGATTCCAGCTTGGAAGATGATTGACCAGGTCAATTTACGTGGTCACCGGATAAACGATGCGATGTTTTCAGATAAGCATGCTAACTTTATCATTAATGTAGGTGATGCGACTGGAGAAGACGTCAGAGATTTGATTCAATTAGCGAAAGAACGGGTCAAAGAAGAGTTGAATCTGGAACTTTCGGAAGAAATAATTCTACTAAATTTTTAAAATTAAATCTCTTTTCGAATGTTCAGAGTGTAGACAAAGTCTATGCTCTTTTTTTTCTTAAATATAACAGAAAAAAAGGTTTATAGTGTAACCCTTAATTTTTTATAGAGCCAAATCAATGCTAAACTTAAAATTTAGTATCTGACTTTGGCTCTTTTTTGTTTTTCAGAAAAGATCCAAACTTTCGTGAACCAAAATATTAAAAATCTTGTTGGTTTTAGC
>WRBM01000076.1 GCA_009784525.1 Erysipelotrichales bacterium
ATGAAGGATAACTATTAATTATCTTGCGATAAAAAGGGGAAACATTATATGAGTAATGATGAAAAAGCTAGTTTTATCAAATGGATTAGTTATTTTGTGCCAATTTTATTAATAATTCTAACTGTTGAAGGGATAATAGATAGGGTTTGGAACTATAATTTATTTCTTCTATTTGAATCAGGAACTGGAAGGCTTATTTTCACTCTTATTTTACTTGGAGTAATTCCTGGATTTGGCGGTCTTTTGTTAGTTAAATTTAATTTTATTGGCTGGCTGGATTCTATATTTTTTCCAGATGAAACATCTGAAGAAAAAAAATATTTTAAAATATTAGATAATGAGGTCATACAACATTCGCGCTCACTGATTTTTTCTTCCTTGCTTGCAACAAAAGATGATTCAATTCTTTTAAAACCAATTCTTAATCATTGTGAATATAGAAATTTTGAAAAAGCCGTTAGTATGGGATATCATAATGGTCATATTTACCACACTCTGAGTAAAACTTATGTACGCGTAATAAACGGTATTATTTCTCTGTATGCAATAGAGCAGCGGGAGAAAAAAGGACATCTAGAGCGATATGAATATGCAAAACATCATATTTTAATTAATGATTTAGGATGGAGTTTGGCAAATCTAGATGAGGAATCAATGAAAAAAGTTAGAAAATTCTTTGTTGAAAATCCTAATTATGGGGCGTTCGTTTTAAACGAATTTGACTCAATATTCGATCAAGAATTAGGCAAAAAAAATATAAAAAAGTCCTATGATGAGATTGATAGGAATAAATTCAAGAAGCTTTTTTTTCAATCTTGGAGACACTTACTTTATTTGGACAAAGATAACAACCATGACCAGTGGCAAAAGGACTTTAATGATTTTGAAAAAAAAATTGACAACATCAAGAAACAAACGATAGATAAAAAAGAAATTATCGCGCAATCTAAGCTTCTAAAGGCTCAAGTCTTTATTACTGATGCTCTAGGTGAAATAAAGAATAATTTGATTATTTTAAAAGAGGCAGAAGATATTTTCGAAAAACTGATGGATGATGATAGATTGTTGAAATGCTATTTTGTTAGAGGAATACTAAATTTGAAGCTCTACCAATACAATCGGGATTCTATGTATCGCAAAAAAGCATTAAACTGTTTCTCAAAAGGATATGAAGAAGCTAAAAAAATTTCTCGTATTGATCAGCAAATAAAAAATCTAATTAAACTTTCATCTCATCATGATAAACGCGATGAGCGTTTTAAATACGCCGAAGAGGGACTTGAGTTAGCCACTAGAATCAATAACTCCAAATTAATAAAAAAATTCAAAATATTGAAGGAATCAGATGAAAAAAATAAAGAAAGTATTGAATTAAAAGAGCACCGTTATAATACAATACCAGATGATTTAATAGTTTTTATTTCTGGGGTTCCTGGCGTTGGAAAGACAACAATTTCTTATCAATTACTAAAAAAATTCAATGTGTTTAGGATAATTGAGGAAACAGATATCCTTAGAGATATTCTTAGAGGTTATAATAGATTTATTGAAGAGAGTTCAGCAAATGGCGACTTAGTAATTTTGCCGGAGATTCCTGATAATAATACCGTACTAACATTTGAAATGGCTCAGCAACAATGTTTAATAATGAAAGCATCAATCGAAAACATCATCATTAGGCAGAAAAGAAAAAAAATTCCTTCAATCATTAATGGTGTCCATATTGTCCCAGAAACTTTTAATGGTATATTTGATAATAAAGGAATTATATACATTAATCTGTACGTTAACAATGAAAAAGAACTTGAAAAAAGACTCTTTGCTAGAGATAAAGATTCCTACTTGTTGAATCATATTTCAAGTATGTATGAAACCAATAGATTATTAAATATAAGTACTAATTCAGAAATTATTAAAAATGCTGGCAATCATATTTTAAACCTTGATGTTACCGACTTGACTATTGATGAAACAGTAGTACGTATAATGGATTTTATTGTTAACTATTGCCAGTAATTATTTCATTTCTGAAGCATTTTGCCATATTTCCTCAAACTTTTCTACACAGTATTTCCCAAAATCCGAGTTAGCACTTAGCACTTTGAAATTTGAGTTTGTTGATAAAGATGGGCGACCGTCAGCATAAAATAAAGGCTTTGAGTAAATAATGATATCATCTATTCTAATTATTATTTCATCACGTTTATTTTCGTATAATCTAAAACATTTTTTTAGTCGATCATTGTTTTTTATTTCATTCTTAGCCCTTAAAATTGTTGATTCTAATTCTAGTTTTAGAATTTGAGTATTCAAATGAGCTGTCTCAACTTCATTTGAATTTGGGTCCAAAAATAAGCATCTAAAGTCTATGCCACTAATTCCAGAATGCTCTAAAGAAGTTTTTTCTAACAAATACTTAAAAAAGTTACTATAACTTCCGCTAAAAAGTTTCATGTTTTTTCTACCATAAATCCATAATCTTTTTCCAGCAAATAAAAATTCTTCAATAATTAATTGATATAAATCAAAACTTTCAAACCCAGATAGAAAATGAGTGCTTCCTTTATTATAATAAGGATTATCTAATACAAAAGTTTTTCTTTTAGATAATTTATTTACAAATTCTTCGCACGAGGCATCAATTTGACTATACTCTTCTTTGCCCATAATCAAAATAATTTTTTCTACAAACTTAGCCCATTCATTTTCAAAATTACGATAGCGTATATTGAATTTTTCTTCTATTGATCCAGCAAGCATTTTGAATTCATTTTTTGACTTTATGAGATTATGTTTGATAAACTTAACTTGCACATTTCTAATTAATGGTTTATCTATCCATGAATGCCAATCCGCAATATATTCCCAATGAATTGGAACGATTATACCGCCACTCCCAAAAACTGCGCCTGCTTCATACATTAGCCAAGGTGATTTAATGTTTTCCTTCGTTATTCCAACCAAGCACATCTGACTATTTATCAGTTTATCGTGTATATTAACATCAGCTAATTCGCCTTTTTGCATTCCTGATGAAATGAAAAATTCTATATCACTAAAAAGCCGTTCCAAGAATAATTTAAGTTCTTCTGTTAACTCTTTGCTTTTGGGTTTAGACCAGCTCATGAAAACGATGTTTTTTTCAATTATTTCGATATTACTCATATAGTGTTTCCCCTTTTTATCACAAGATAATTAATAGTTATCCTTCAT
>WRBM01000077.1 GCA_009784525.1 Erysipelotrichales bacterium
GTTTGAGAGCAGTGTAATTCAATATAAGTACAAAACTATATATTTTGCGACATATTTTTTTAAAGTGTTTGAGAGCAGTGTAATTCAATATAAGTACAAAACAAAATCAACACGTAAACTTTTTCCTGAAGTGTTTGAGAGCAGTTCGACTCCCCTCAATTCCACCATCAATAAAAAAACAGCTCAGACGAGCTTTTTATTTTTAGTCACTTTAATACAAAAAACATAAAATATGCCAAATATTTTAATGAAAAACTCCTTTAAAAAGCACTTTTTAAATTTTATAAATTACAAAAGACTAAAGGTTCCAAAATCAGTAGTTCCTTTACTTTCTTATAATATACTACAAACGCCTGTCTCTTTTTTACTAAAATAGTATTTTTTCTTGTTGATTCGTGCATAATATATGATATAATTATTATTGAAGGAGATAAAACTATGAATTTTATTTTATCAAGATTCAGCGTCAGCGGTATAAAGAATTTAGCCAAATCAATAACTATCGAATTTATGAATTATAAATCTGATCAAAATGAAGGTTCAAGATATAAAAATATCCATTCTTTTAAAAATGTTACCGCCATTTATGGTCCAAATGGCTCAGGAAAAAGCGCAATAATACATGGAATTGAAATTCTATTGAATTTACTAGGTAGCAGAAATTTTCTGAATAAAAGCGAAAACGAAAAATATATTAATGCTTTAATAAACAAAAAAACAAATACGATTATATTGGAAATAGATTTTTATGCTTATTCAGATTCATCATCAAAAAAAACTCTGTTTAGATATACCATTGAAATTCGAAAAAATAAGATGGTTCCATCAGATATTGATATTTCAAAAGAGGAGTTATCTCTAATAAAACCTACTAAACATATTCTGTTTAGTATTATTGACGGAGAAATAAAATCATGTAAAAAAATAAGTAAAACATTACTAGATAAAACTCAAGGAAAAATATTAAATCGAACTTTTTACGATGTTTTTTTTCATGAAATTTTATTAAAAGCACCTTCTGAAATAATCGCAACTGATAAACAAGATTTCACATGGCTTTTCATGCCAATTCAAGCTTTGTTGGATAATATCTCATATCATTTAGATGACCCAGATTGTCATCCCAAATATCGAATGGATGATGAGCACCTTAAAAGTCAAGCCCGTGATATCCTTTCAGGAATTAGTATTGATCATGTTTTAAAATTTCAAGACAATATCGTTTCTGCTCAAGATATTAAACATTATGAAGAATACATAAAAAATCTTGCAATGTTTATAAAATTCTTTAAGCCAGATTTACTGGGTATTGATATTAAGAAAAAATTAAATTTTGACATCTATGAGATAAATTTAGAGTTCGTTTATTCTAATTATTCTATTGACAAGGATTTAGAAAGCGTTGGTATAAAAAAGTTATGCGATTTATTCTATTTAATGCATAATCTACACGAAGGAAAAATATTATTTATCGACGAATTAGACTCAACTATAAATGATGTTTATTTACTAAAACTTATCGAATACTTTGCGGATTATTGCAAAGGACAAATTATTTTTACAACACATAATACTTCTCCAATGGATATAATGAATAATAAACACAGAAGAGAACGATGCCAGATTTGTTTTTTAGATAGTGAAAATAACTTGCACGTTTGGAAAAATGTTGGCTGCTTTTCTCCCTCTAGCCTATACAAGAAAGGGCAAATTAAGGGACTTCCCTTTTCAATTGAAGCTTATGATTTTTTAGACTCTTTTAAAATCGGGGAAAAATAATATGGCAGCAAAAACTATTTTTATTTTTTTGTTTTGAATGCGATGAGGCATCCCAATCTGATAGACGTTATATATCAAAGTTAATCGATTATTTTTATGGTCAGCGGCTTGATGTAAGGTCTGTTTTTTTAGATGGAAAAAGTAAATATAATGCAGTTCGCGTTACCTCGCAAATAAAAAAACATCAGAAAATAATTAAAATGCAATATTCTGATGTTTCCATTAAAACTATATACTTTATTGATAGGGATTCTGTAGCTGGCAAAGAAAGCCACCAAAATAAAATTGAATTAAATAAGATAGTTTCTTATTGTAATACAAATTGCTACGAATTAGTTCTTTTTGTGAAAGAGATTGAAGATGTCATTGGCATCTCCAACCGTAGAAATAAGGTTCAAGCTAGTAAGGATTTCATATTAATAGCTAAAGAAAAGTTAGCTTCTTTAGATCGAAATAAATTAAGTAAAGATTCTCCTAATGATGTTGGCGAAAGCAATATACTTTGTATTATCGATCGCTATTTTGAAAGAATAAAATAAATGATACTAAAAATATTTCACGCATTTAGAAAATGTGGCAAGTAGCATAAAAAATATATTCGGCAGTAATCCCCACCAATTCCACCAACACGATTAAAATATGATGTATATGTTATGTAAGAGCCTATTTTAATATTTAAGGAAGGTGGTTAATGATGTTAACAATAGAATGTATAAGAAAAGCTGTTTTACCAATAGCTGAGAAATATCGAGTTAAAAAAATTGATTTGTTTGGCTCACTTGCCAATGGCACCGCTACAGAAATTTCTGATGCGGATTTTTTAGTAACTTTCCAAGAAAATGAACCTTCTATCTTTGAAGTTATGGGCTTTAGAGAAGAACTTAAAAATCACTTAAATATTCCTGTTGATATAATTACTCTTCCGTTATCAAAGCCAGATAAAATTTATATTAACAAAGTGATAACTATTTATGAGCAATCATGAATCCGCAAAAATTATTAAAATAAATTAGTTGTAATTTTCATAATAATATTCAAACTTTAAAAATATGGTTGCATAAGAATTGACTTGAATGGATAATGAAAAGAAATGATTATGTAATATGCCAAAAAAAAATTACTTCTAGAGATAACGCTTTATTCTTTAGACGTGAAAATGTTGTGTATAAGCCAAAAATCATTAATAACAATAGTTATAATTCATATAATAATCTTGCAATCATTAATCAATAAAAATTACTAATATAATTTAATTGAAAGTTTGTCTGATAATTTCTGCAAACCAAAAAAATATGATTGCACAAGAACTGACTTGAATGGATTA
>WRBM01000078.1 GCA_009784525.1 Erysipelotrichales bacterium
CAACCACACGATTTATTTATAATCAAAGGAAAAAAAATAATATATCGACTTGATGGGCACGGCAATCAAGGAAGGTCTTTAGTTTTCAAAATTAATTGGAAAAATACTAAAAAAAACCCAATTGTTGATATTTTTTATAGCAATTTATTAGTTAAGAAAGTTGGTGTAAATTAATGTGTATTTTTGTATTAAATCAAAATAAGAAAGAAATTGTTTCAGTTTATCGGGTTAATTATTATTATCATCCTGACTGTGAAAAATATTATATCGACTCTGATATTGGCATTTTAGCGATTTATGTTAGTGAAACTCAAGCGCGCGGTGAGTTCGATGCACTTGTTAGAACTTTAAAACTCACACCTTCGAGACTTTACGAATTTTCAGAATGTCAAAGTAAAAAGAGGTTGAACGATGAATAAAAAATGTTACAAATTCGATTTAAATAAGTTTTATCGTTCTTTCCCTGATGCTATTAACCACACTTGGCCCATAGATTTTTTATATTATAATCAAGATTTAGTTTTAGTTTTTCCAGAAAAAAAAGATTTTGTTGAAGTTTCTTATTATTCTGAAAAATTAAAGTCTATTAGAAATATTGTTATTTGCAAAAAATGGTGTATTGAAGTTTATCCAGAACCAAAAACAATCAGAATAAAGAGTGATGAGGAAAAGGCTAATGACTGGCAAGAAAATGGTTGCTCAAATTGCGGATATCCAAGTTATGTAATTGATTATCAAAGAAACGAAATTTTTTGCGGTCAATGTTATGAAAGTCTTGATTTCCTCAAAAAGTTTATATTTATTTCATTAAATGAAATTTTAATAAAGATGGTGAAAAAATGAAAATTAAAATTGAATTATCAGAGTTAGCTAATTATATTAAAAGTTGTACAGAAGACTGCTATTATACTTCTTTTTGTAATAAAAATTGCAAAGTTGGGTGCTTAGATACGTGTAGAAATAATATTCTTGAAGAATTAAAAGAGGAGTTTAAAGACTATGTTATTAATGACTAATCAAATAATTTGCGATTGCCTCGAAATTATTATAAAATGCTGTAAGCAAGTTTGTCAATTTGTTTGCGAAAACATTCCAGATTATTTTGATTATCCTTGTAATAATATTTCTCCTTTACTTATCGCTATTTGGCTTCTGTTGATTCTTGTTGGCATTATTGTTTTGTTTTCTCAAATGTCGTGATAAATTTGAAGATAACAGAATATAACCGCCCTAATGGCAAAAGACCAATCGCAGTAATAACCTTGAAAGGTCTTCAGAAACTTCAAGAAGTTAAGCAGTTCGACTTTTGGGCATTTGGACAACAGCCTCAGAAGCTTATAAATAAAAACGGTCAAGTGTTTAGAATAAAAGAAATTATTCTTGAGCCTGTAGATGTTCAATTAAGGGAAAATATTACAAGAAGAAAACAGCTTGAAATATATAATCACAATGAAACGTTATTTGATTTAAAAGAGTAAAAAAATGGTCCACCTTAAGGACCTTAAACAAAAGGCGGTTACTGCAGAGCTAAGGGGCAAAAGAGAAACAAAAACGGCTTGCCTTAAGATATTGCTGTTTCTTTAATTAAAAGAGCCGTGAGCGGGCTAAAAATACGCTTAAAAATAAAGGGGGCGCCCAAATAAACGCATATGAAAGGTACGTATGAAATTTGGATTATTTAAAGGTGAATTTATTGATGGAAACGGAAAAAAAATTAATTATGAAAATTTAGCCGTTGAAGTGAAAGGAGCTAGCGGAAAGCCTCTATTTATTAAGCTTAGTCTTAAATTCCGCTCCGACTTAGAAAGAGATTATTTATATCATCATCTAGAAAAAGAAGGACGTGTATTTGAAAATACGTTGACAGCTGACGAGGCTACCCAGTTAGTATAAAACTAACCTTAAAGAAACAAAACAGACGGACAGACTTTTAGAAAGGGGGGGAAATGTGGTACACTCAATTAATATCGGTTGTAGTTAGCACATTCACGACTTTACTTGCTGGTATCGGTACTGGCATAGTTGAATTATTTGACACACTTATTTTACAAAGTGATGGCACTACAGTTACGACTTTCGCACTTTATGCATTTATGCTAATCGGTTTAGGATTAGGCATCAAGTTTGCTTACTGGATAATTTCATTAGTGAGACGCTAAGAAAAAAAATTTAATATTATTACATGAGGGTTGGCAATTATGCCCGCCCTCTTCTCTTCTTATAAAAACAAAAATAAAATAGAAAGGATTTGTTATCATTAAAAAACTTATTATATTGCCTCTGGCAGTCATTTTTATGACAATTGCTATGTTACTAGGGCATAATCAAAAAAACGTACAAGGCGCAACGTGGCTTACTGATAGCCAGTTTATAAGCGTCAATGGTGATTGGTTTTTCATTTCGATTGATTTTACAGTTGACGGAAATAACAACATTGAGCTTATGGACATTATTATAGACTTTCCAGACGGCTATCGCTCTTATATCAGTCTTATGATGCCTATTGAATTATTTAGGCTTACATTTGATTTCTTTATATCTTCGCAAGGCGAACAAGCCGTTATTATTCATGGTCAAAATCTCAATCCGTTTACGCCGATTTTTGCAAGTTTTAGGCATGACTTTTTAGGCAATCGCGCACCAGTTGGAAGGTTTGAAATAAGCCAAGATTTTGATTTAAGGCGGTCTTTTGTTTTTAATCAGAATATTATTGAAAACTTAAACGATCGTATTGTCATTTTAAATCAAATCAACCAAAATTTAAACGACGCTTATTGGGAGTTACGCATTGAAATGGATGGCATTCTATCTAATCTTGATGAAATAGCTGGTTACTGGTTTCATCGTTATAGTCAACTTAGATTAGAAATAAATGAACTTAATTTTCAAATTCAAGGTCATTTACACCATATATGGTATTTACAAAGGGAAATAGATACACTTCTAAGAAATTCAATCAGAGATATGGAGCAAATAGAATTTTTAACAAATGAAATGCATCATTATAAAAATGCGTTTGAAGGCACGTTTGGAGTCATTGAAAATTTATCCATTCAACTTACTTATACGCAAAATCAATTACG
>WRBM01000079.1 GCA_009784525.1 Erysipelotrichales bacterium
AATAGGGAAAAATCAAGAGTTTATAGATGTTGCAGTTCAAATATGCATGTCTGATTTAAATAATAAAAGTCTTCTGCGAAGATTTAGCGCTCTTGCGACACAATTAAATGAGAAGGATAAATTTATGACCTGTTTAGAAGAATCAAAAAACAACAAGCAATAATTTAATGCAAGTTGTTTAAATAGGATAAACCGCAAACCATATTTAGAAAATGTTTATATTTTTTCCTTAACTTCTAAACTATATAAATCTTCATCGCAAGTTAAGCATTGAAAGGAATATGCCTGATTTTCTGACTTGAAAACAATAGAAGAACAACGAGTGCAAAACATTTTTTTAATGTGCGATTCATCTAGTTTATTAAAGCCGATACTGTCAACAAAATGCCATTCATCGCCGATTTGAACTATATCACTAATACTTAATGAATGCCCTTTAAAATCAGAAGGATGATTTACGTTAAACTTAGTATAGATATCATCTAGTGAATTGAAGCAGTAGTCTGATTTCTCATAAACGATATTATAATCTGAAAAATCAATCATTTTGTCTTTGCTTTCACTTATCGTTTTTTTAAAACTCCTAAACTTGGTTTTGCAGCCTGCCGGCAACTGATAAATCTTTAAATCTTTTTTCATAAACTTTTCTCTTTTCTGTGCTTTAACTTATTATTCACCCAAGTAATTTGTGTAAATCAAAGCAAGCGCCTTAAATTTACAAGCTCAAAAGAAAACATAATCAAAAAAGACATTACGATGAAGGAATTGGAATACCTCTTTAAAAGACAGCGTTTGCTGTGAGGATATGCCGAGAAAATTCACCCGTAATGGCTTGATTATGTTAGATTGTAAGAGCAAATTAAGGCGGTTGATTGACATTCATTTTTAAAATTTTGTTTTATCTGCCTAAATTAATTAAATACAACTTTCTAGAAAGTCAGAAAGTTAATGAAGAAGGAGCAACAGTTGAAAATATACATGGATTTGTAAAGATGTAAAGACATATTTACACATGTTTTGGTAAAATATGCAGAATAAGTAGAACTCAATCCGAGTTCTTTTTTTGTTTTGAAATAATTAATACTTTTATCAAAAGTATTATGCATAACTTGAAAATTATATACAAGAATATGAAATTTTATGAAAATAATTTTCATGTCGTAAACGCTTGCATTTTGTCGAAATATAGGATAGAATATTAAACATAGATGGGTTTATGTGACTTTGTTCACATACAGAGAGTATTCATTAGCTAAACACTGGAATGGAATTATGGAAGGCAACCAATATCCATTTTTTTTGTTGCCAAAAATGAGAATTGTAATGAAAAAGAAAGGAGGAAGACGTCTTTATGAGAAAGTCGGTAAAAGCATGAGATGGGATACTACTAAAACAGAACTAGCCAACAGTATTAACGATGGCAATATGTTTCAAGAAGCTGATATTGTAAACAAAGAAACAATAAATACAATATTTTCTGAAATAATGAAAGTTTCAGATTTAATCAATGCTTTTGAAAAAGCACTTAACTAAAACAGAGAGGAGAAAATGCCTTTAAGACAAAGGTGTTAAGAAATTATGAGATGGAATACAATAAATTCCGAATTAGCTAATCGGATAAATAATGGAAATATGTTTAGGAGTGATGATCCTTTAACCGCTTCGGCCTTAAATGAAATCGTTACGGAGTTATTTAATGCTTTAGTAAAACTGGACGGAAGATTCGGAGAAGAATTAATTGACTTTTTAAGAAACGGCCGACAATTTAATTGGACAAGAACTAATGGAGAACTTCAATCCGCAATCATCAACCTTCCTTTGCCGGGGGCTCGTATTTTCGCTAAGGATGCCACCCCTATTATCAACGAAAGACCGAATATGGTCGGAGTTCAAATTGATAATAAAGAAGATAGTATCACAATAACAATTAACGAAACTCAGTGTTTATATGAAAATGAAATAGTTGATGGTCATAATCCAACTTACTTTGTAGCGATTGATTTTTTTGGTGATGCACAATTTACTAAATCGATCGCAAAAGCTAATATAACAATAAATTATGACGCTTCAATTCGAGCTATTGATTTCTTAAGTGGTCAAAATGTTATAAACTGGACCCGTGAAGTGGGACCATTATTATCACACACAATTACGGCTCATACTTCTGATTTTACAAATTTGACAGTTTTTGCACAGGCAGAAGTACCATCAAATCTACAAAATAGAATCGGCGTTTCCATTGATCGAAATCAAAATAGTATCACGTTAACAGTAAATGAACTTGAAAATTTACGTAATGACATATCAATTAGCGGACTACAAATATTTAGGATTCCGATTAATTTTACCAGAGACTCTATACACTGTACCTCAATAGGCAGAAGTGAAATCATAATCAATTACTATGCCAATCAGACAGCGCTTATTGACTTCTTGGCAGGCGAACATCCGCTTAACTGGACAAGAAGTGCCCATCAGAACTTTCACGAATTCTGGATTATGTTTGCGCAAACGGGACGATTACTTTACGCAGTTGACGCAATACAACCTCCATTAACTGAATTTTTTGAATTAATGATTTGGAATAGTCCAACTAACATCAATATGTTTCTGATTGAGCGTACAAACTTAAGAGATAATCAAACTATATTCGGTCCGCACAGATTTATCGTTCCGATAGATTATTTTACGGATTCAAGCCGTAATGTCCGGTTAGGCAGAAGTGATGTTGTCGTAAACTATAACGCTAATCAAACAATTAACTGGATTAGAGGTTCTGGTCCATTACTTACCAGAAACTTTCCGATTCCAAGTCATAACGGAAACATCCTCTTTGCACAAGTTGCCAATGCACCTGCGGTAATTGACGTTCAGACAACGGGCAATACAATAACGATATTAGAGACCACTAATTTACGCACTAATGGATCTATTAATGGCGCCCAGACTTTTACAGTTACAGTAGATTTCTTTACT
>WRBM01000080.1 GCA_009784525.1 Erysipelotrichales bacterium
AATGCCAGTTTAAATATAATGGCAAAAAGTAAACCCAAAGACGATGAAGTAATTCAGAGTTTGAGGAATAGCGGTCTAACAATGCCTTTACGATTACAAGTTCAACTGTAACTTCGTAAAAAAGGGGCACCGGCCCCGTATCGAAAATTTATTTTCGTTTTGTTCTTTTTACGGTTAATTCTTTTGAAATATATTGACTGACATTAACTAATATGATATAATAAAATAGTTGAACGATTATTCAACTAAAGGAGGCGTTGATATGGCAAAAAAATTTAACTGTGATTGCGAAATGATTCATGAAGAGGTCGTAACTCGTGTTAGTAAAACGATGCCTGATAATAAAAGTTTAGATAAGCTTTCAACTTTTTATAAAATGTTTGCGGATAATACAAGGCTGAAAATTTTATGGGCGTTGTCTAGAGAAGATATGTGCGTATGTGATTTAGCATTTTTATTGAACATGACGAAATCGGCTATCTCGCACCAACTTAAAGCGCTAAGAGTTGCAAAATTAGTTAAGTGTGAAAAGCAAGGAAGAATTGTTTATTATTCTTTAGTTGAGTGTCATGTAAGAGATATTTTTGATAAAGGCTTTGAACATGTTTCAGAGTAATTTTTTTAGATATATAGTTGAATGATTGTTCAACTTTTAAGAAAGGAATATTATGATAAAAGAGTTTATTTTGCAGGGTTTAAAGTGTGCTTCCTGTGCAATGAAAATGGAAGTTGCGATTAAAAAGGTACCTGATGTTTTAAATGTTTCGATTAATTTGATAAATTCAAAACTAAGAATAGAAACAAACGGAAAGATTGCTGATATAAAAGAAGTAGTCGAAAAAATTGTGCACTCTTATGAACCTGAAGTGCTAGTGCAAGAAACTAATTACATTAGCCATAGCGTTGTAAAAAAAACAAAATTATTATGGATGTTGCTTGGTGCAGCGATATTTTTCGTTGCGATAACTTTTGAATATTTTTTTATTTTTGATTCAAGTGATTATATTGCTTTGGTTCTATTTGGTATAAGTTATTTGTTGTTAGGCGGTAAAGTTCTTCTAAAGATGATTAGAAATGTTATAAAAGGGAGAATCTTTGATGAAAACTTTCTTATGGGAGTTGCGACTATTGGTGCGATTCTTATTGGTAAGCCAGCTGAAGCCGTAACAGTAATGCTATTTTATCAGATTGGTGAGTTTCTTCAAGGTATGGCCGTTGCTAAATCTAAAAAAAGAATCAGCGATTTAATGGATATTCGTCCAGATTATGCTAATATTATAAAAGATGGTAATATAATCGCAGTTAATCCGAATGAATTAAAAATTGGTGATATTTTTATCGTTAGACCTGGCGAAAAAATCCCACTTGATGGAATTATTATTGAAGGAGAATCGATGCTTAATACTTCAGCTTTAACAGGTGAGTCCGTTTTCCGTAAAGTAGCTGTGTCTGATCAAGTATTATCGGGGTGCATTAATCAAAATGGTGCGCTTAAAATTCAAGCAACTCAAGCCTTTAAAGATTCAACTGTCTCAAAAATTCTTGACTTAGTGGAAAATGCTGCTCATAAAAAAGCTCCGACAGAAACATTTATTACTAAGTTTGCTCGTTATTATACACCGATTTTTGTTGGGTTTTCGATTTTAATGATGATAGTCCCGCCCTTAATTTTTGGCGGAGAATGGAGTGATTGGATAAGCAGGGCTTTGATTTTCCTAGTAATTTCTTGTCCGTGTGCCTTAGTAGTTTCTATCCCTCTAGGTTTTTTTGGAGGCATTGGTGGTGCGTCTAAAAAAGGAATTTTAATAAAGGGTGGAAATTATTTAGAAGCTTTAGCTAATTTAGATATTATTGTTTTTGATAAGACGGGAACATTAACAAAAGGTGAATTTAAAATAACAACTATCAAACCTGCCAATAATTTTAATGAAGGTGAGTTGTTAAAAATTGCTGCAACGGCAGAAGTCTTTTCCAAACACCCTATCGCAGTTTCTATTTTGAAAGAATATGACAAAGAAATCAGTAAAGAAAATTTAAGGGACTATCAAGAAATTGCCGGTCATGGTGTAAGTGTGATTGCTGACGGAAAAAGAATTTTAGCAGGAAATGAAAAGCTAATGAGAATAAATGGGATAAATGCTATTGTATCTAATGAAAGCGGCACAAAAGTGTATATTGCTTTAGGTAACGTATTTGCTGGTTGCATTGTTATTTCTGATGAACTTAAAAAAGATAGTTTAGAAGCTATTAATAATTTAAGAAATTTGGATGTTAGGAAAGCAATTATGTTAACAGGAGATGTTAAAGAGATTGCTGATGATATTGGCAAGCAATTAAAATTAGATGAAGTTTATGCAAGTTTGTTGCCACAAGACAAAGTGAAACTTGTTGAAATATTAAATGAACAAAAAAGAAAAAAGAAAAGCTTGGCATTTGTTGGCGATGGAATTAATGATGCTCCGGTTTTAGCCATGGCAGATATTGGTATTGCGATGGGGGCTCTAGGTTCTGATGCAGCAATTGAAGCAGCGGATGTTGTACTTATGAATGATGAGTTAAATAAACTTGCAGAAGCTGTGAAAATTGCTCGCTTTACTAAACGCATTGTTTGGCAAAATATAGTTATGTCATTAGGCATAAAACTTCTTTTTTTAGTGCTAGCAACTTTTGGAGTATCCTCTTTATGGGAAGCAATCTTTGCCGATGTTGGTGTCTCGTTATTAGCTGTTTTAAATAGTATGCGAATAATCAAGAAATAATTTATAAAGTGTATAATAAAATTAATTCTGCAAAAAGTTTAGAACAACAGTTAAATAAAAGCTAAATGTTCTTGAAATTCAGTGCATTTAGTGATATAATTATTTGTCTCTTATTTAAGCATCCTTATTCAATTTATGGAAGTGAACCAAGTCAGGTCCGGAAGGAAGCAGCTTTAAGCTAATTCATAGATGTGGGTAGGGATGCTTAAGTAAG
>WRBM01000081.1 GCA_009784525.1 Erysipelotrichales bacterium
CGATGACTAAGTTTTACAACTTTTAAGTAAACTTTAACATCTGTTTGAAAAAGAGCTAGCAACAAATTGGACTTTTTAAAACATGTTCCAAAATTTTATAGATAAAGTCAATTATTACATCTGATTTTTAATAAGTTGACACTTCGAGCAATTTTTGAAATTGCCAGTTTGTTTTATAACCTTCAATAAATTCCTCTATAGATTTTTTCCAAAATACTGGTACTCCCAAAGGTGTTCTTAGCGTTCGAGATCGTGCTTCATATTGATAAGCATTATCATAATCTTTTTTTAAAAAATAATAGAAAGATAAATATTGCATGGTTTGAACACAAGTATTGTTTATTGCTTCTGCTTTTTTTAGCATTTCAATACTTTTATCTAGCTCACCCTTAAGCAGATAAATATAACCAATATTGGCATAACACCAATGATAATTGTCATTTTCTTTTAGCCAATCATTGTATAATTGATATGCTTTATCAATATAACCAATTCTTATTAGCTGCAGCGCATAATCATTGTCTAATGCAAATAAAAACTTTTCATCCGATTCCATTTTTTTGGCTATTTTATGATTTTCTACTAAAGATTGCACATCTCCGAACATGGACAAAATAATCCCGCGCTGTAAATAATTCCAGGGGTCATCTCGTTCTTCCAAAGCTTTTGAATTCATTCTAAGAGCATCTTCCAACCTCCCCACTTGAAGATATGCTTCCGCTAATGCCCAATACGGCGCTGGCGCTCTGCTGCCTGGCACGTACAATTTGTAAGCTCTCTCCAAAAATGGTATTGCCTTTTCAAACTCAAAAATTGTATTGTAAGCCTTGCCAATAATATCATTAATTCGGTATCCGTCAGGGTCAATACTATATGCTTTAAGAAAATCATTTATAGCAAGAGAAGCGTTTCTATTTAAATCAAGTTCGTAAGTAAAAAGCCCGCGATAAAGGTAAAATACATATCCACGATCTCGCCTTCTAATATTTTTTTCAAGAATATCGATTGCTGCTGTAAAATCATTTTCATTTGCTTTTGCAATGGCAGTAGAAAATATTTGCTTTTGCTGCTCTTTATCCATACCGCACGTAGAGAATATTGTTATAAACAATAACAATAAAATTAAGTAATAACTTTGCTTTATCATCATCTTTATCACCACCTAAAACTATCCTCAAAATGGTCTGAGCCAAGAAAATAAGAAGCCTTCCCTGCATCACTTCCTGCTGGTCCTATGCCATTATTAATAGTGCCATATGGTTCATCTTGCGTTGATGCAGTAAATCTTATACCTGCACCAAAATTGACTCCTCTTCTTAGCGGCGCTGTTAACTTGATCGTTGCAGTTGCATAGTCACCATTTTGTTCAATTCCAAACGAAGCAAACTTTAACATCTGTTTGAAAAAGAGCTAGCAACAAATTGGACTTTTTAAAAACACGTTCCAGAATTTTATAGATAAAGTCAATTATTACATCTGGTTTTTAATAAGTTGACACTTCTCGCTTAAATTCCGCCAAATGCAATTAGGTGAACCAATTTTATATTTTCATCATCATCAAAAAATATAGATATTTGCCTTAAAGTCCTATGACTAATATATACAAGAACATTTCTTTCAGTTGAATATGCTGAAGGCATTCCCAATAATTCTATTATATCGGTTTTATTATATCCAATTTTTAGTATTGGCTCATAATAATAATTTTTATCATATTCTATAAGAGTTAATTTAAAAAATGTACCCATATCTCTATAAACATAAATATTTAAATTATTTATTGAAATTTTTATTCTCCTATATGATTTAAAAGAATTAAACTCTTCTATCAGTTCTTGAGAAGGACTTATTCCAAAAATGTTTAATAGCTCATCTATTCCATTAAAATAAGCTCTTCTAGAAAATGCGGAAAGCAGCAAAGCAGAATCAATATTTACAAATGGTTTATCCAGGACTTCATTTACTATTTGATTAGGTTCAATTTCACTTATATTTTCAATTACATCACTTTCACTGCGATAAATAATGGTAATGTTTTGCACCATGTCTTCATCATCAAAACTAGCCCAATGCGGTTCGCCTGGATTAAAGTCTACATTAAACAACTTCTCAATAGAGTGGTCTGCAATAATTTCATTTTTGTTTCTATTTTCTACAATACCAATTTCTTCTGAGAATCTATTACTTTCAGTAAATACCTTTTCATCTTTTTCTTTTGAATTACAAGATAACAAGATTAAAAATAAAAAAAAGATACATAATGCTTTCATAAAAAACTACTCCTTAGATAATAATTCAAGTCATAACACCGTTATCTTGGTAATGGCCCAAGAAAATTCTCAGGATTCATACGTTTTTCCCTTTCTCTCCATAGTGTCCCATCCAATACTAATTGAATTGCATATCTTAAATCATGGTTAACTCTATTACTGTTTAATACTATGTTAAGAGCTTCTCTAATTATTGGATCTTTGTAATTTTCAATTATATAATAATTATACTCCTCTGGGAAAATGTGCCATATAATTATTTCCTCATCTATTGATCCTGCCCTAAAACCTCTTGCTAAATCACGGAAAAAATATTTAAATATATCAAATTTAACATTTTGTATAGCAAATGCAATAACCTGTTTTTCACTAAGATATAATTCATCACTTTCAAATAAATCAATAGCAATACTCAGTAATTCATAAGAATACTTTTCTAACTCTAAAAATGATTTAGATTTCTTAAAATCCCAAACTAAATATAAATTTATTTCTTGGGGAACATTTTTAACTAGTTCTATTAATTTGTTTCTATTAACATTTTCTTCCATGTTCAAGCTCCTCAGCTTGTCTTCCAAGGATATATATTCCTTTCTAGAACAAGCTGA
>WRBM01000082.1 GCA_009784525.1 Erysipelotrichales bacterium
AATATGCTTATGATGAAAGTAATCTTAAAGTAACGATAACAGAACCAAACGACAAAATTGAAGTTAATTTTGATGTTCACGGTAATCCGGTTAATCTAAATGACCAGGAAGGCAATAATATAACTACGGCTTTTGAATCTGGTAATTTTATGGGTAGAAGTTATAGTTTTAATAATGAACAAAGATTAATGCTTCTTAGTAGTAATCATAATCATCAACCAGATAATAGTGGTTTAATAAGTCTATTATTAAGTCAATTAAGAAATACTGCTTTTGCGAGTTTCAATCAAAATACAAACCTTTCATTTATGGAAGATGGTGTCATGAGGAGCGCCAGCAATCATCACAGAAGCACAAGAATTTCCAGAAATTTACCAGTTAATTTTGTCGATTGTTCAAATACTAATCGCTTAGTATATAACTTTTTAAATACCTTTCCGCAATTTAGTTTTCTGAATCAAAATATATCATTTTGGTTCAGAGTACCTGGAGTAACAGGCAGAAATGTCTTGTTTGCGAGTGGCAATAACGATAGCTATCTGGAAGTATTTAATGAAGGCATGCAAGTATCTTTAAGAATTGGCAGAAACAGCCAACCACTATTAACTCTTAATGGTCTTACTGCCAATACCTGGAATTATTTAGGGTTAAGCTGGCGAAGTGATGGCAGGTATTCATTAACATTAAACAGGCAGGAAGCTTTTGATAATGGTCCAGTATTCCATTCGAATCGAGTCCTTAACTTTGGTAACAATCCTCTTGGTAGTAATAGTCATAATGTAGCGATAACTCATATTGTGACAAATGTAGATACTATAGATTCTGGTTTAGAGAGTATTCGGGAAGTCTATAATCTGACTAGAGGCATATTTGTTCAAAGTAGAGGTTTAGCGGGTGTTTTTAGTGGCGAAAGTGCAGTAACGCACCTTTTGGAAAGACCAGATTTGTTAAATCAGTACCAAGTGTTTCCCTTAAACGGAACTTTAAAAAGCATGAGTGGAGTTGAGCCATTTAGAGTTTCGAGAAACACTGAAAACTTTATTTATGATTTTGAATTAAACAGACATGTTTTTCTGGCTTATGGTGGTGAGCTAGAGTACCTTTTACCAGTTAGAAGTAATGGAGGGTCTGTCGCTTTAAAAGTATTGATTGAAGAAAGCTCAGGGGAACAGACATTATTAGTTTTGCAAAGTAGTCAGGTGATTCAGTTTTACAGGAATGCGGCTAACAATTTAGGTATAAGAGTAGGCACAACCGAAAGGTTATCTGATTTAGTAGTTAGTAATAATGTCTGGCATAATATTTCTTTAAGCTGGAATCAAAATTCTTTTACGATCAATTTAAATAATCAAGTAGCTGAAATTACAAATTTCGCGTTTAATGCTTTTGATAATCTAAGGATTACAGTAGGAAGTAATAGAACTATACCTGGTGAAACAAATACATTAATGGGGAGAATTGGTGGCTTATATGTCAGTAGTCCGACTGCAGAATTGGTTTCGGGAAGTAATTTGAATCAGATTTTCAGAGAAACAAAGAAACGCACTCGTTTTGATATACTAGGTTTACCGATTTTGGAAGAAGTATTTGAAGATACAGAAACGGCCTTAACTAAAATACTAACTTATCAAAGTGATAATGGCAGAGCTAATGGCTTAGTAACAAACGAGCGTCTGACTTATTTAGGAAATGGCCGGATGAATTTTGACTATACATATGATATCTTAGGTAATGTCAGAACAATTAAAGGAGAAGTAAATCGTAACACCAACAGAATTGATTCTGAATTCAGTTATGATCACAGAAACTTCTTAACAAGAGAAGTTAATGTAAATTCAGATATAGAGTACACTTATGACAATAACGGAAATATCTTAAGTGCGGTTAATAGCAGAAATGGTCAGACTAAAAGATTTGAATATAATAATCGCACCAGCAATGATTTATTAACAAACTATTCAGACCATGAGAAAGATATTGTCTTTACTTATGATGAAAAATATATCGGTAATCCAAAGACTAAGGTTGTCAGAAATAAAGCTTTAAATGTCATCAGTAATCTAGAGTATCAGTTTGAAGGCAGAAGGCTTACTAACATTGTTGATAAAGAAAATGGTGAGAAATTAACCTTCAGATACAATAGTCAGGGATTAAGAATATCAAAAGAATGTCAGAAAGTAGTTGACAATGGTGTAGCTTATGAAGTAAAATATTATTATGATGGAGATAGGCTGATTACAGAAAGAAGAGCTGATTATCGCCTGGACTTTCATTATGATAATAGTGGATTATTATTTGCGTTTACGCACACTGTTGGAAGTATGCGAATAAAATACTATTATTTAAGAGATATTTTACTGAATATTGTGGGTATAACGGGACCAAATGGATTGGTTGCGGAATATCAGTATCAGAATGCATATGGATCACATCAAATATTAAATGCGGATGGTTCAGTAAATAATGATTTGACATCTTTAGCCCATTTGAATCCTATGAGGTTTAAAGGTTATTATTGGGATCAAAGTTGTCAAATGTATTATCTGCAAAGTCGGTTTTATGATAGTGAGATTTGTAGGTTTATATCGGC
>WRBM01000083.1 GCA_009784525.1 Erysipelotrichales bacterium
AAACCGTTGGATTCCTTAATTCAATTTCTGTTTTCTCAAGTAAAAATGAATTTGGCTTGTAAGAATTAGTTTCATTTAGCCACGTATCAAAACCACCAGGAATGCGTGTCCTTTTTTCCGCTATGCGATCTAAGTTATCATAGTTATAAAGAGTTTCTTGTGTTAATCTTTCAGAAGTGTTAAGTAAATGCCCGTTTGGTAACCGATTGGCATGTGTATCAGTAATTATCGTTTTTTCAACTAAGGGTTCTAACAATCTATTTTGATGATACCTTGTTTCTGTTTTAGATTCAAAATGCGTTACCCCTCGATACTCAACCTCGTTTGATCCAATTGTTCTGACCGAAAAATGTTCCGCTCCGGCAAGATTGTTTCCTGCTCTAATCTGATATCCGGTCGGATCATTGGCTTCGTCATAACTATAGACATAGGTTCTATTCTCAAAAGGATCAAACATACTTGTTACTTCTGCCGCACCCATTGATGCGCCGTCAAGCGTATACGAATTATTAATTGTTGAACCTTGTTTTTGAAATGTAGTGACATTTCCGTTTTCATTAATTTCGCTCGTTGATCCATACTTATCCATTGAGACAATTGTTGTGTCCGCATCGCTTGCGTTTCCGGAAGTTCTGAATTCTCTGGTTGTAATTCTTCTTTCCGCTTTGTTAACGATTTTTTCCGAAATAAGAACTCTTCCGCGACTTCCGACAAAAAAACTTCGAAATGGTCTGTTATCAATATCATATTCAAATTCATGACTATACATCACATTATTGCTTACGTCTAGCGGACTAACAGATTCAAGCTGCCCTCTAACATTAAATTTTAGCGAGTTCTTGCCATCAACATTATTACAAACACTTCTTATGCGTTCTTCAAATTCATCATATTCGATACTGGTAACTAATGGTATTCCTTTTTCTCCTAAGCCGTTATAACTAGTTCTTTCCACAATGCCAAAAGGAGAACTCTTTTCAACCTTAATTTCACTAGTCGGATGCTTTTCTGTTCTTAAGTTAGATGAAGTTGTCGCTTCAGAGATGATTCTTTCGCCAGTAGCTGATTGAATAATTCTTTTATTCAGAATAAAGTTACTATCGTAATGATAAATAGTCTGAACGTTTGCTTCATCAGTTTCTAAACGCTTATTACCTTTTAAATCATAAAAAACTTGCGTGTTACTTATATTATTGCCTCTTGTCGCAGTCGTTCTTTGACAGATACAATCTACAGTAACGTTATCAATGACTTGACTTCTGATAAAATAAGCTCTGCCTTCAGTAGTTAGATTACCATCGGGTGACTCCATCACATTTCGATATCCTGCTCTTGTGTTTCCACCATATGCATCTGCGACAAACGATACATTAAGGCTTCTCGTTCCATTACTGAAATTTACACTATTAACTTCAATTTTTTTAGTATTATCGCAAGCTGATAAAATAAAGTTATCGCCTATAGCGTTATTGTCACGAGCTTCAAAATAACTAAGATATGTCATTTCCAAATCAGCTTCAGAAATATAAAAATCTGACCCGATTGTATTCGTATCAGGATTTGGGCCAGTATAGGAAACACTTACTACTTCATCTAATGCCATCCAGTTATTTTGATTACTATTATCGGTTGCGATATAAAAAGTTTGTTTAGGACTCTTTTCAATTCGCATATCCGTTATATGAACACTTTCTCTTTCCATGCCTACAAGATTCAAGCGAATCCAATCGATATTTTTGTGCGAAATTCTAATTGGCACTTGAATAAACTGCCAGCCGTAAGCACTGTTATCAAATTTTGCATAAGCTGTGTCAACTTCTGTCCTAACATCATTAGATTGTATCTGGACTTGAATTTGCGGATTGTCAAATTTTCTTGGTTGTCTCAGCCAAAATGAAATAGTATAATTTACTAATACCGGATATTTATTTCTTCGATAATTATAAAGTCTTTGAAATTCTGTAGCGCCATGTATATATAAAGGTGAATCACCTTGCCAGATAATTCGCGATCTCCCATTTATTGTTTCTCCAGAATTTCCATAATCTTGAATCGATACTCCTGGTGTTTTCTCTAAAGTTCTTAAATCATTCAAATCACCATTGTGTGCTTCTAAAATTGAAGTTGTAAAGCCTCTTTCGTTGTAAAAATAAACAACTACTACTCCCTCACTATTAGTCACAACAGTTCTATGATTTAAAGCTTGATAAAGAATCGTGTTTTTGTTCGTTTCACTTTCATTGACAAAAGTTAGTTTGCCGAAAAAAGGCACATCCATAACATCGCCAATTTTTATTATACCAGACTTTATCGTCTCGATATTTACTACTCCACTTGTAATACTTGACGCTTTAAAGATATCTTCGCTACTAATATTTTCATAGTTAAAGACCAAAGCGCTATAATCTTTACAATCGACAAAATCAATTAATTGACTACGCTCATTATAAGTGAAATATGCGACTAATTCTGCTAGTGTTCCTGCTCGTTTTCGAATAGCAGTCAGGTTTTTATTAATATCATAACTATAAAAACAAGACTGAATTGTTATATTACTTGAAACATAGTCAATTTTAGTTAA